>CAKRTY010000036.1 GCA_934402125.1 uncultured Anaerosacchariphilus sp.
GATTCCCGGTAGGATGACTGCGGATACCGGCGGTTCCTATTGTACCCTGGAGCCTATCGGCAGCGAGTGTCTGGGCGACACCTATGAGGGAGCGCAGGCAGAGGAGGGTTACACCTTCTACCGGCTGGATTTCCAGGTCACCAACGAGGGAGATGAGACCCGCTACGGGGACGATTATTACGGCATCTACTTCAATGAGGACAGCGGTAATTATAACGATGTGCTGGACTGGTGGAGCACCGAAGAGGAAGAAAGCCGGCCCAGGTACCTGTTCGAAGATTATGACTACACCTATCTCCCCGCAGGCCGCACCGGCGTGTATCACAAGGTGGTGCAGATTCTGGACGGCGTAAAAAGCTTCACGGTCGATTATTATCCGGGAGATGTAAGTAACGAGAGAATCAGTTTCGAGATGACAATCGAATAACGGACGAAGATGGAGAAATTCCCCTTTCAGGTGAGCGTACAGATAAGCGCAACACTTGGAAAGGGGAATTTTTTCATCATTTTCCCAATTAAACATTGACAAATAGGATCCTCGGGTATAAAATAATAAAATCATGCGACACTTTAATGCGCCAAAGCATTGTGGCGTCAAAGCGTCAGCGTCGCAAAATGGAGGATATACAGGAGGAATTACTATGAAAAAGTTACTTGCATTGGCACTGGCAGGAACCATGACACTGTCACTGGCAGCCTGCGGAGGAAGCAAAGCTGATACTACTACAGCAGACACCGGAGCAGCAGAAACCACAGAGACCACCGATACCGCAGACGCGGCTTCCACAGACGGACAGACCTATACCATTGGTATCTGCCAGCTGGTACAGCATGAGGCGCTGGATGCAGCGACCCAGGGCTTTAAGGATGCAGTGGAGGAAGGACTTGGAAAGGATAACGTAACCTTTGAGGAGCAGAATGCTTCCGGAGATTCCGCTACCTGCGCGACGATTATCAATCAGTTTGTATCCGATAATGTAGATCTGATTCTGGCAAACGCCACACCGGCCCTGCAGGCGGCAGCACAGGGAACCGATACCATTCCGGTACTGGGAACTGCTGTTACAGAGTATGGCGTAGCTCTTGATATTGATAACTTTGACGGTCTGGTAGGAACCAACGTATCCGGTACCTCCGACCTGGCTCCGCTGGATCAGCAGGCAGCCATGCTGCAGGAGCTGTTCCCGGATGCAAAGAATGTAGGACTTCTGTACTGCTCCGCTGAGGCAAATTCCCAGTACCAGGTAGACACCGTACAGGCAGCCCTGGAGAAGCTTGGCTATACCTGCAAGCAGTATTCCTTCTCTGATTCCAACGATCTGGCTTCCGTAGCTACAACCGCTGCAAATGAAAGCGATGTGATGTATCTGCCGACCGATAATACCGTAGCGTCCAATACAGAGATTGTACGCAATATCTGCGAGCCGGCCGGCGTTCCGATTATCGCCGGTGAGGAAGGTATCTGCGCAGGCTGTGGCGTAGCGACACTTTCTATCAGCTACTATGATCTGGGCGTGGCAACCGGTAAGATGGCTGTTAAGATTCTGACAGGCGAGGCAAAGGTTTCCGAGATGCCTGTGGAGTACGCGCCGGAATTCACAAAAAAGTATAATGCAGAGCTTGCTGAGGCAATGGGTGTAACCATTCCGGACGACTATGTAGCAATTGAGACAGCAGAGTAAGCTGAAGTACACATTTGAAACAGATTTAAGAAGGCGGGTAAAAAGGACTTCCCTTTTTACCTGCTTTTTGCTATAATATTGAAAGCTTTACGCATTTTGCGTGATTACAAGGCAGGAGGATAGAAAAGTGGATGTTTTAAAGTTTTTGAATGCATTGCCCGGTCCCTGCGCGCAGGGTCTGATCTGGGGTATTATGGCAATCGGTGTGTATATCACCTATAAGGTGCTGGATCTGGCGGATCTGACGGTAGACGGAACCATGGCTACCGGAGGCGCGGTCTGTATTATGATGATGCAGAGCGGCCATTCCGTATGGATGTCCCTGTTTGTGGCGTTCCTGGCAGGTATGCTGGCAGGTCTGGTGACCGGTTTGTTCCATACGGCCATGGGAATTCCGGCGATTCTGGCAGGAATCCTGACCCAGCTGGGACTTTATTCGATCAATCTCCGTATCATGGGAGAAAAGGCAAACCAGGCTCTGGCTTTCGGTAAGTATGACCAGATTGTTTCCCTTCGCTGGGTAAAAGGCGTTCCCTTCTATCAGAATACCAATTTTGTGGCGGGCGTGTTTGTCCTTCTCATTATCGGAATTCTGTACTGGTTCTTCGGAACAGAGCTGGGCTGCTCCATCCGGGCAACCGGCAATAACGAGCATATGTCCAGAGCCCAGGGTATCAATACGGATACCAGCAAGATTCTCGGTCTGATGATTTCCAACGGTATCGTGGCTCTGTCCAGCGGACTTTACGCTCAGTACAATGGCTTTGCGGACGTGAACGCAGGCCGCGGCGCCATCGTAATCGGTCTGGCGGCCGTTATCATCGGAAATGTGATTTTCGGAAAAATCAGCCGGAACTTCGGCTTTAAGCTTTTTACGGTTGTGCTGGGCGCTATCATTTACTGGATTGTATACCAGCTGGTTATCATGGCGGGCTTAAACGCCAACGATATGAAGCTGATTTCCGCTCTGGTTGTAGCGGTATTTCTGGCAATTCCCTATCTGAAGGGAAAGTATTTTGCAAAGCCGGTAAAAAAGGGAGGTGCGGCAAATGCTTAGAGTGGAAAATGTATGGAAAACCTTCAACGCAGGAACCGTAAATGAAAAGACGGCCCTGTCCGGACTGAATCTTCATCTGAACGAGGGAGATTTCGTTACGGTCATCGGCGGTAACGGAGCGGGAAAATCCACCATGCTGAACGCGGTAGCGGGTGTATGGCCCGTGGACGAGGGAAAAATCTTTATTGACAATGTGGATGTGACAAAGCTGCCGGAGCACAAGCGCGCGGCATATCTGGGACGCGTGTTCCAGGATCCTATGACCGGAACCGCAGCCGGTATGCAGATTGAGGAAAATATGGCGCTGGCTGCCAGAAGAGGCGCGATGCGCTTTCTGAAGCCCGGCATTACCCAGAAGGAGCGGGAGTATTATAAGGAACGCCTGTCTGCCTTGGGGCTGGGCCTGGAGGATCGTCTGACCAGTAAGGTGGGACTTCTGTCCGGCGGACAGCGTCAGGCGCTGACCCTTCTGATGGCTACCTTAAAGAAGCCGAGACTTCTGCTTCTGGACGAGCACACAGCCGCGCTGGATCCGAAGACGGCGGCGAAGGTTCTGGATGCTACCGACCGGATTGTGGGAGAGGACAACCTGACCACCCTGATGATTACCCACAATATGAAGGACGCCATTGCCCATGGCAACCGTCTGATTATGATGTATGAGGGCCATGTGATCTACGATGTGGCAGGAGAAGAAAAGAAGAAACTGAAGGTTTCCGATCTGCTTGCCAAATTCGAAGAGGTCAGCGGCGGCGAGTTTGCCAATGACCGTATGATGCTGGCCTGAGGCACCGGAAAAAGATTCTGAAAAAAGGAAAGAAAGATTCCTTGATTTAGAGTTGACAATGGGTGCCTAACTTGGTAGAATCAATAGAAAGCCTCGACTGTGCGAACAAATGTCCGCACAGCAAGCACTGAAAAGGGAAGTGAGATATATGAAACGAGTTGTATTTTCTATTCTGGTCGATAATACTTCCGGTGTGTTAAGCCGTATCGCAGGCCTGTTCAGCCGCCGTGGTTACAATATCGACAGCCTGACGGTTGGTGTGACAGCCGATCCCCGCTATTCCCGCGCTACGGTAGTAGCCAAGGGCGACGAGATTATTATGCAGCAGATTGAGAATCAGTTAAATAAGCTGGTAGACGTAATCGATATCAAGCGCCTGGAGCCGGAGACCTCGATCTGCCGGGAGCTGATTATGATTAAGCTGAAGGTCAGCGAGGAGAACCGCCAGTCCTTGATCGCGGTAGCGAATATTTTCCGCGCGAAGATCGTGGACGTGGCAAAGGAATCCCTGGTCATCGAACTGACCGGCAATCAGTCCAAGGTGGACGCCTTTATTGACCTGTTAAGCGGATATGAGATTCTGGAGCTGGCGAGAACCGGTATCACCGGTCTGTCCCGGGGCACCTTCGATGTGAAGATGTACGATGAGGACGGTCGGCTTATGGACTACGATTTCAGCTAATTTTATTTACGATACTTCAGGTGACCCATTACCGGCTGCGGGCCGGATGCCGCCGCCTCAAGCATAAATTTATTACACAAATAAAACGGAGGAATGAAAAAATGGCAAAGATCTATTATCAGGAAGACTGCAATCTGTCTCTGCTGGATGGAAAGACCATCGCAGTAATCGGATACGGCAGCCAGGGACACGCACAGGCACTGAACGCAAAGGAGTCCGGATGCCATGTCATTATCGGCCTTTATGAGGGAAGCAAATCCTGGAAGAGAGCAGAGGAGCAGGGATTTGAAGTTTATACAGCAGCAGAGGCTGCAAAGCGCGCAGACATTATCATGATTCTGATCAACGACGAGCTGCAGGCAGATATGTACAAGAAGGATATCGAGCCGAACCTGGAAGAGGGCAACATGCTGATGTTCGCACACGGCTTCAACATCCACTTCAATCAGATCGTACCGCCGAAGAATGTAGACGTTACCATGATCGCTCCGAAGGCACCGGGCCACACTGTAAGAAGCGAGTATCAGGCTGGTAAGGGAACTCCCTGTCTGGTAGCGGTAGAGCAGGATGCGACTGGCAAGGCTCTGGAGTACGCTCTGGCTTATGGTCTGGCTATCGGCGGAGCAAGAGCCGGTATCCTGGAGACTACCTTCCGTACCGAGACTGAGACAGACCTGTTCGGTGAGCAGGCAGTTCTCTGCGGCGGTGTATGCGCCCTGATGCAGGCAGGCTTCGAGACTCTGGTAGAGGCTGGTTACGACCCGAGAAATGCTTACTTCGAGTGTATCCATGAGATGAAGCTGATCGTAGACCTGATTTACCAGTCCGGCTTCGAAGGAATGCGTTATTCTATCTCCAACACTGCAGAGTACGGCGATTACATCACCGGACCGAAGCTTATCACCGAGGAGACCAAGAAGACCATGAAGAAGATCCTGAAGGATATCCAGGATGGTACCTTCGCGAAGGACTTCCTGCTTGATATGTCTCCTGCAGGCGGACAGGCTCACTTCAAGGCTATGAGAAAGCTGGCTGCTGAGCATCCGTCAGAGAAGATTGGAAAGGAAATCCGTAAGCTGTACAGCTGGAATGGCCAGGACAAGCTGCTGGATAACTAGTAACATATGAAGGAATGGAGTAGAAAAGTAGTTTTAGCTCTGCCCCGTCCCTGTGAGGAGGACCACAGATCCATGCAGAAGCGGCTTTTGGCTGCTCTTGGGGACTGTGGTTTTCTTTATGGGGAAATTCGGATTCGTCCGGCAGTGTTGGCAGAGTGTCAGGCGATCTGTGAGCAGGCGGACTGGCGTGTGACAGCTTCCTTAGGCTTTGACGGACGCGTCTGGGAGCTTCTGGCGCTGGAGCCGGGCGACACGACAGAGCAGCATTATGGGCTTTGCGCGGATTTGGGAAGCACTACGATGGTGATGGAGCTGGTGGATCTGCATACAAAGGAAACCCTTGCCTCAGCCAGTGTGTTTAACCCGCAGATCGCGTATGGGGAGGATATTCTGACCCGTATCTTCTATACAAAGGATCACCCGGAGCGGCGGCGTGAGCTGCAGGAAGCTACCGCAGAGGGGTTCCGGCAGCTGATGACAGAACTTCAGCGCCAGACGGGTATTGATACACAACAGTGTAATATTTTAACGGTGGCAGGCAATACGACCATGATGCATTTCCTGCTGGGATTGGATGCTTTCGGCGTCTTTCAGTCGCCCTACGCAGTGCAGACCCTGGATCCGGAGGTGTGCCGGGGCGCAGAGCTTGGGATACCGGTGCAGGGCTTCGTATATCTCTGCCCTGCCATGGAGAATTATCTGGGCGGCGATATCATCAGCGGGATGCTGGCCACGGGACTTCCCGACCGGGAGGAGATCAGCGTTTTCCTGGATGTGGGAACCAACGGAGAACTGGTGGTAGGCAACCGGGAATTCCTGCTGGCAGGCGCAGGCGCGGCAGGACCGGCTTTGGAGGGCGGCTCGGTCCGTACCGGTATGCGGGCGGAAGACGGCGCGGTAGACCGGGTGACTACGGAGCATGGACGGCTGAAGGCCCATGTCATCGGAGAGACAGAGGCAAAGGGCATCTGTGGTTCCGGTATCGTGGATCTGCTGGCGGAGCTTTATCTGAATGGCTGGATTGACCTGCGTGGCAGATTTCAGACAGCGGAAATTCAGACGAAAGAGAACGCGGGAGAGGCTGGGAAAGAGCAGTTCCGAATTCCGGGCCTTACCAAACGTCCCATGCGGGACGCAGCCTTCGAAGAGGACATGGAATATGCCATCGAATATGCCCCTGGCCTCTATTTCTACCAGAGTGATATCGACGAATTCATCCGCACGAAAGCGGCGGCTATGACCATGGTGGAATATATGATGAATCTCATTGGCCTTACCATGGGGGACGTGGGTCGCTTTTATGTGGCGGGGGCCTTTGGAACCCATATCGATAAGGAGTCTGCTGTTACCATCGGCATGTACCCGGACATCGATCGGGAGAAAATCATTTCCCCGGGAAATACATCCCTACAGGGGGCGAAAATGCTGCTGTTGGATCGAAGCCTTACGGAGAAGGCGGAAGCCATCATCGAGCGGATGCAGTACGTGCAGTTCGGCGCGGTAGAAGAATTCCTGGAAATCATGCGGGCAGCCCAGGCTATTCCCCATACGGATTTGCAGCGTTTTCCGTCGGTACAGAGGAGGCTTCTGGAGCGGCAGAAAAAAATATAAAAAACTCTTGAACAACAAAAAGAGTTATAGTATAATATCTTCAATTTGAAAAAAAGACTGGAAATGCGAAGTAGCATGGGATGTCTTTTTTTTTTGAAAAAGTATAAAAACAGAGATATTTTTGAAAGGAACAGGTGGACTGATGAAAGCTTTTCTGATATTGGAAGACGGACATGTGTTTACAGGCACCAGCATTGGCTCGGAACGCGAAGTGATAAGCGAGATCGTGTTCAATACGTCAATGACCGGGTATCTGGAAGTGCTGACGGATCCCTCTTACGCGGGACAGGCAGTGGTAATGACTTATCCGCTGATTGGTAATTATGGTATATGTTATGAGGATATGGAGTCCGGACGTCCCTGGCCGGATGGATATATTGTTCGGGAGCTTTCTCGTCTTCCCAGCAATTTCAGAAGTACAGATACAATTCAGAATTTCCTGAAAAAATATGATATTCCCGGAATCGCAGGTATTGATACCCGTGCCCTGACCAAGATTTTGCGTGAGAGTGGCACTATGAACGGTATGATTACCACAAAAGAATATGACAATCTGGACGAGGTGCTGCCCCGTTTAAAGGCATACCGTACCGGTAAGGTGGTAGAAAAGGTAACCTGCAGAGAAAAATCCGTGATGAAGCAGGACGGCTATAAAGTAGCTCTTCTCGACTTCGGCGCAAAGCGCAACATTGCCCATTCTCTCTATGAGAGAGGCTGCGAGGTTACGATTTATCCGGCGGATACAAAGGCAGAGGAGATTATCGCGTCTAATCCGGACGGTATCATGCTGTCCAACGGCCCCGGAGACCCCAAGGACTGCGGTCCCATCATCGACGAGGTGCGGAAGCTCTATGAGAGCGATATTCCGATTTTCGCCATCTGTCTGGGACATCAGCTGATGGCCCTGGCCACAGGCGCAGACACCTACAAGCTGAAATACGGCCACAGAGGCGGCAATCATCCGGTAAAGGATCTGGAGACCGGAAGAGTCTATATTTCTTCCCAGAACCATGGCTATGCCGTAGATGTGAACAGCCTGAACCCGGCCGTAGCTACGGCTGCCTTTGAAAATGTCAATGACAAAACCAACGAGGGACTGAAGTATACCGGAAAGAACATCTTTACCGTACAGTTCCATCCGGAGGCATGCCCGGGACCGCAGGATTCCGGCTATCTGTTTGACCGGTTTATTCGCATGATGGAGGTGAAGAAAAATGCCTAAGAATCCGTCGATTAAAAAAGTACTTGTAATTGGCTCCGGCCCCATTATCATCGGTCAGGCAGCCGAGTTTGACTATGCGGGAACCCAGGCCTGCCGTTCCCTGAAGGAGGAAGGAATCGAGGTTGTCCTCTTAAATTCCAACCCGGCTACCATTATGACCGATAAGGATATCGCGGATCGGGTATACATCGAGCCCCTGACGGTAGAGGTAGTAGAGCAGCTGATCTTAAAGGAACAGCCCGACAGCGTACTGCCGACCCTGGGCGGCCAGGCAGGACTGAATCTGGCCATGGAGCTGGAGGAGCGGGGCTTCTTAAAGGAGCACAACGTACGCCTCATCGGAACTACTTCCGAGACCATCAAGAAGGCGGAGGATCGTCTGGAATTCAAGAGCACCATGGAGAAAATCGGCGAGCCGGTAGCGGCCTCCGAGGTGGTAAAGGATGTAGAAGCAGGTATTGCATTTGCCAATAAAATCGGATATCCGGTCGTTCTTCGTCCGGCTTATACCCTGGGCGGAAGCGGCGGCGGAATCGCCCACAACCAGGTGGAGCTGGAGGAAATTCTGGCCAATGGTCTCCGGCTTTCCCGTGTAGGCGAGGTTCTGGTAGAGCGGTGCATCGCAGGCTGGAAGGAGATCGAGTATGAGGTCATGCGGGACGGCACCGGCAACTGCATTACCGTATGTAATATGGAAAATATCGACCCGGTCGGCGTACACACCGGAGACAGTATCGTCGTAGCTCCTTCCCAGACCCTGGGCGACAAGGAGTACCAGATGCTGCGTACCTCCGCCCTGAATATCATCAGCGAGCTGAATATCACCGGCGGCTGCAACGTCCAGTATGCCCTGCATCCGGAGAGCTTCGAATACTGCGTCATCGAGGTAAATCCCCGTGTCAGCCGTTCTTCTGCGCTGGCGTCCAAGGCAACCGGTTATCCCATTGCCAAGGTAGCGGCTAAGATTGCCCTGGGTTATACCCTGGACGAGATTCCCAACGCTATTACCGGACAGACCAAGGCCAGCTTTGAGCCTATGCTGGACTACTGCGTTGTAAAAATGCCCCGTCTGCCCTTTGATAAATTTATCAGCGCCAAGCGTACGCTGACGACCCAGATGAAGGCGACCGGTGAGGTTATGGCTATCTGCAACAACTTTGAGGGCGCCCTGATGAAGGCCATCCGTTCTCTGGAGCAGCACGTGGATAGCCTGATGTCCTATGATTTTACAAATCTTTCCAGAGAGGAAATCCTGGATCAGCTTCATGTGGTGGACGACCGCCGTATCTGGCTGATTGCGGAGGCCATTCGCAAGGGCATTTCCTATGAGGAAATTCACGCCATTACCCAGATTGATCTCTGGTTCATCGATAAGCTTGCGATCCTGGTGGAAATGGAGCAGGCCCTGAAGAGCGAGCCACTGACACCGGAGCTCTTAAAAGAAGCGAAACGCATCGAGTTCCCGGACAATGTCATCGCCCGCCTGACCGGCAAGACGGAGGAAGAGATTAAAGAGCTCCGTTATGCCAACGGCATTACCGCCGCGTACAAAATGGTAGATACCTGCGCGGCAGAGTTTGAGGCAAGCACGCCGTACTATTATTCCGTATTCGGCAGTGAAAATGAGGTGGTGGAGACCAGGGATCGGAAAAAGGTGCTGGTTCTGGGAAGCGGCCCCATCCGAATCGGACAGGGTATCGAGTTCGACTTCTGCTCCGTACACTGTACCTGGGCTTTTGCGAAAGAAGGCTATGAGACCATTATCATCAACAACAACCCGGAGACGGTAAGTACCGACTTTGATATTGCGGATAAGCTGTATTTCGAACCCCTGACTCCGGAGGACGTGGAGAGTATCGTACGTCTGGAGAAGCCGGACGGAGCTGTGGTGCAGT
>CAKRTY010000037.1 GCA_934402125.1 uncultured Anaerosacchariphilus sp.
GGATAGCTGTGGACGCCTGCCACCGCGCCTACGATCAGGTCGCTGCCCTGCTGGGCCGGGTCGTCTACGGCCAGTTTGATTCCGGTTTTGATACCGGGTCCCACCACCAGAATCCGGGCGCCGGTGAATTTCTCGGCTGCCTCCCGGACCGTATTGGTCACGGAAGGTACCACGGAGGAAATAATGCCGCCCCGGATCCGGGAGGGTTCGATTTCATGCAGATCCAGCATTTCCCGGATAATGGTAGCATATTCCAGGGAGGTAGAATCCTGCTCTGTGGAAAAACGCTCCAGAAAGAGAAGCTGGTCTTTGTGAAAACAGCCCATGACAATATTCGTATTTCCGATATCAATGGTGAGTATCATTACGTCCTCCTAACTGCTCAGTGCCTTCGCAGTTATGATGCAAAATCCATGAGAATCGACTTCGTCGATGGGATTTTGCACTCTCAAATCATTTTTATACGCCTTCAGCAGCAAGTGCTTCAGGCTGTGATATAGTTTAAATAGAAAGGGTTTAATCGCGGTTAATGAGACCTGCCTTCAGAAGGGCGAAGCCTACAGCGCCTGTAATAATGGTAGAAGAAACCATCTCGCAGACGGCGTTGATGCCTACAAAGCTGCAGACAAACAGAATGATATTTTTACCGCCGATGAGTCCCTGCATATATTCGGTATTGCCGAACAGGACAACCAGTGCGGTCATGAAAAACAGCGTATTTAAAAATGCGGAGAAGAAGCCGGTCACGAAGCAGCCTACGCGCGCGTTGGAGGCCTTCTTTACACCGCGGAAGATATAACCCAGCAGAAGTCCGTCCAGGAGACGGGGAATAAAACGCTGAATAAATGCCAGTACGGGATTGATGCCGAAGAGTACGACACCCATGGCGCTTACACCGCCCACACCGATGCACTGTAAAAAGCTGGTCAGTCCAAATACGGCTCCCGCGGCAGCTCCGCCTGCAGGTCCCAGGGTAATGGCAGCCAGTGCGACAGGGATCACATTGAACGAGATAGCCAGAGGCCCGATGTTCAGGTATCCCAGAGGCGTATAAGCCATCAGAAGTAAGATGCCGGTCAGCAGTCCGAGAATGGTTAGCTGCCGTGTTTTGTTAGATGTTTTCATATTCAATTTTCCTCCTTGTTATTATTCCGCATACGCGGATACAATACAATTACGGGGTAATGATAGCATAGGAAAATCCGTAATTCAAGCAAATAAAAAGTTCGGGGGCCTTTGTATTGAAAAAAGTGCGAAATTCCCCTATAATCAAGGGGAATAAAATGGGAGGAATGACAGATGACATTTGACAAAAATATGTTAAAAGGAAAGACCGCGGTACTGGGCGTAACAGGAAGTATCGCTGCATATAAAATCGTAAATCTGGCGCGGATGCTCCGGAAACTTGGGGCCAACGTGCAGGTGCTGATGACGAAAAACGCGACGGAATTTATCACGCCGCTGACCTTTGAGCAGCTGACCGGCAATAAATGCCTCATCGACACTTTTGATCGGAATTTCCAGTACAGCGTGGAGCATGTGGCGCTGGCAAAGCAGGCGGACGTGGTGCTGATAGCTCCGGCCTCTGCCAACGTGATAGGCAAGATCGCGAACGGCATTGCCGACGATATGCTGACTACTACGGTCATGGCCTGCCCCTGCAAGAAAATCATTTCCCCGGCCATGAACCACAATATGTACCACAACCCCATCGTCCAGGATAATCTGGAGAAGCTGGCCCGCTTCGGCTATGAGATCATTCCGCCGGAGACCGGTATGCTGGCCAACGGGGACAGCGGCGACGGACGAATGCCCGACGAAAGGCTGCTGCTGGAATACATTCTGAAGGAAATCGCCTGCGAGAAGGATCTGGCAGGGAAAAAGGTGCTGGTGACCGCGGGAGCAACCCAGGAAGCCATCGATCCGGTACGCTTTATCACCAATCATTCTACCGGGAAAATGGGCTTTGCCCTGGCCCACGCAGCCATGCTCCGGGGCGCGGAGGTGACGCTGGTGGCAGCCCACACGGAGGCGGAGCCGCCCCTTCTAGTCAATCTGGTGCGTGTAACCTCAGCGCAGGATATGTTTGAGGCCGTGAAAGAGCGTGCGGAGGAGTCCGATGTGATTATCAAGGCCGCTGCAGTGGCGGATTATACGCCGGTGACCACCGCGGACCATAAGATAAAGAAGGCCGAGGGCGGACTTTCCATCGAGCTTACCAGAACCCGGGATATTTTAAAATATCTGGGCGAGCACAAAAGGGAAGGCCAGGTGCTCTGCGGCTTCGCCATGGAGACAGAGGATCTGCTGGCCAACGCGAAGAAAAAGCTGGAGAGCAAACACTGCGACTTAATCTGCGCCAACAGCCTCCGGAAGGCGGGCGCTGGCTTCGGAACCGATACCAACTGCGTGACGGTGTTGAGCCGGGAAGGGGAACGGGAGCTTCCGCTGCTTTCCAAGGAAGAGACGGCCCATGAGATTTTAAACGAAATCTGTAAAAAACTGGGATAAGGAGACTTCATGTCATTTGTACATTTACACACCCATACAGAATACAGCCTTCTGGACGGGTCCAATAAGATAAAAGAATATGTGGCCCAGGTGAAGAAGCTGGGCATGACGGCGGCGGCCATTACGGATCATGGAGCCATGTTTGGCGTCATTGATTTCTACCGGGCGGCCCGGGCGGAGGGCATTAAGCCGATCTTAGGCTGCGAGGTCTATGTGGCCCCCAATTCCCGCTTCGACAAGGAGACCAGCGGAGGGGACGACCGGTATTATCATCTGGTGCTGCTGGCGGAGAACAATCAGGGCTACGCCAATCTGATGAAAATCGTATCCCGCGGCTATGTGGAGGGCTTTTACTACAAGCCCCGTGTGGATATGGAGGTCCTGCAGGAGTTTCATGAGGGAATCATCGCCCTGTCCGCCTGCCTGGCGGGCGAGGTGCCCCGGTATATCCAGAAGGGACTCTATGAGGAAGCGAAAAAATCTGCTTTAAAATATGAAGCAGTCTTTGGCAAAGGAAATTATTTCCTGGAGCTGCAGGATCACGGCATTCCGGAACAGAAGAACGTGAATCAGGCGCTGCTGCGTATGAGTCAGGAGCTTCAGATCCCTCTGGTGGCCACCAATGACTGTCATTATACCTATGCGCAGGACGTGAAGCCCCATGATATCCTGCTCTGTATCCAAACCGGCAAGAAGCTGGCAGACGAAGACCGGATGCGCTACGAGGGCGGTCAGTATTATGTGAAATCCCCGGAGGAAATGGAAGCGCTTTTTCCGTATGTGAAGGAAGCGCTGGAAAATACAGGGAAAATCGCGGAGCGCTGTAACGTGGAGATTGAATTCGGCGTTACCAAGCTTCCCAAATACGATGTGCCGGAGGGCTATACCTCCTGGGAATATCTGAATAAGCTCTGCTTTGACGGACTGGCAGAGCGCTACCCGGACGATGACGGTACCATGCGGGAGCGTCTGACCTATGAGCTGGGCGTGATCAAAAATATGGGCTACGTGGATTATTTCCTGATTGTCTGGGACTTTATCCATTACGCCAGAGAGCATGGAATCGCAGTGGGACCGGGACGTGGATCCGCGGCCGGAAGCATCGTTTCCTATACCATGGGGATCACCAATATCGATCCCATGCGCTATCAGCTGCTGTTTGAGCGCTTTCTGAACCCGGAGCGTGTGTCCATGCCGGATATCGATATTGACTTCTGCTATGAACGGCGGCAGGAGGTTATCGACTATGTGGTGCGGAAATACGGCAAGGACCGGGTGGTGCAGATCGTAACCTTCGGTACCATGGCCGCCCGGGGCGTGATCCGGGACGTGGGCCGGGTGATGGACTTGCCCTATAATTTTGTGGATTCCATTGCGAAAATGGTGCCCCAGGAACTGAATATCACTCTGGAAAAGGCCCTGAAAATGAATCCGGAGCTTCGGAAAAGTTATGAAAATGATCCGCAGGTGCAGGAGCTCATCGATATGTCCATGCGTCTGGAGGGACTTCCCAGACACACCTCCATGCATGCGGCGGGCGTGGTGATCAGCCAGAAGGCGGTAGACGAGTACGTACCGCTGTCCAGAGCCTCCGACGGCTCCATCACGACACAGTTTGTTATGACGACCCTGGAGGAGCTGGGACTGCTGAAAATGGATTTCCTGGGACTGCGTACCCTGACGGTAATCCAGGACGCGGCCCGCATGGCTTCGGAGCGGACCGGACAGACCATTGATATAGACCATATCGATTATGACGATCCGGCGGTATACGCTTCCCTGGGAACCGGGAAAACCGATGGCGTGTTCCAGCTGGAAAGTAGCGGTATGAAGGGCTTTATGAAGGAGCTCCGCCCCAGAAGCATGGAAGACGTGATTGCGGGCATTTCCCTGTACCGTCCGGGCCCCATGGACTTTATCCCCCAGTATATCCGGGGAAAGGATCACCCGGAGAGCATTACTTATGACTGCCCTCAGCTGGAGGAAATCCTAAAGCCCACCTATGGCTGTATCGTTTACCAGGAGCAGGTTATGCAGATCGTGCAGAAGCTGGCCGGGTATACGCTGGGCCGAAGCGATCTGGTGCGCCGCGCCATGTCCAAGAAGAAGGCTGCGGTGATGGAGAAGGAGCGTCAGAATTTCGTCTTCGGAAACCCGGAGGAGGGCGTGCCCGGCTGTATCGCAAACGGCATTCCCGAGCAGACGGCCCAGAAGATTTACGATGAAATGATAGATTTCGCCAAGTATGCCTTCAACAAATCCCACGCGGCGGCTTACGCGGTGGTGGCTTATCAGACAGCCTGGCTGAAATATTATTATCCGGTAGAATTCATGGCGGCGCTGATGACCTCCGTCATAGACAATTCCGGAAAGGTATCCGAGTATATCCTGACCTGCCGGCAGATGGGAATCGATATTCTGCCGCCGGATATCAACGAGGGAGAGGCCCGGTTTTCCGTAGCCGACGGTTCCATCCGATTTGCGCTCTGCGCCATCAAGAGCATTGGCCGTCCGGTGGTGGAGGCTATCATTGAGGAGAGAAGGCTGGGCGGACGCTTCAAGAGCCTGACAGATTTTATCGAGCGGCTGGGCGGAAAGGACGTCAACAAACGGGTGGTGGAAAACCTCATCAAGGCGGGCGCCCTGGACAGCCTGGGCGGCAACCGGCAGCAGTTTATGCTGGCTTACGCCGGGATCATGGACGGGGTAACCCAGAGCCAGAAGACCATGATGGCCGGACAGCTTTCCCTGTTTGATCTGGTAGGCGAGGAAGAAAAGGCAAGCTTCCAGGCCAAGCTTCCCGATGTGGACGAGTATGACAAGGAGCAGAAGCTCTTCTTCGAAAAAGAGGTGCTGGGCGTCTATGTCAGCGGACATCCCCTGGAAAAATACATGGATCGCTGGAAGAAAAATATCACGGCAGTAACCACGGATTTTGCGCTGGACGAGGAAACAGGCGAGACAAAGCTGCATGACGGGGAGTCCGTGGTCATCGGCGGTATGATTACCGGAAAGACCATCAAATATACGAAGAATAATAAGGTCATGGCCTTTCTGCAGCTGGAGGATCTGCTGGGAACGGTGGAGGTCGTGGTATTTCCCAACGTGTATGAGCGAAGCTCGGAGGCGCTTCAGGAGGATGCGAAAATCTTTCTGAGCGGTCACGTGGACGCCGGGGACGACCGGGCGGCCAAGCTGATCTGCGACCGGATTATCCCCTTTGACGCAGGGAAAAAGGAGCTGTGGATTCAGTTTCCCGATCAGGCGGCGTGTCTGGAGCGGGAGCCGGAGCTTCTTGCCCTGCTGGCGGACAGCGACGGGAAGGATCCGGTGGTGCTTTACGCGGCGGCAGAGAAGCGCGTGAAGCGTCTTCCGGCCGGAAAAAGCGTAAATGCGGGACCGGAGCTGATGGAAAAGCTGGAAAAAAGCTTTGGGAAAGGAAATGTAAAAGTTGTGGAGAAACGTATTGAAAATATAAGTCGGATGAAGTAAAATCGGACACAAAGGCGTTTCATGTAACGATCACAGGAATAGCCCGGAAATGTGAATCCGGACAGAGGCGAGGAGGAATCATCATGGCAAAAGAGATCAAAACCATCGGAGTACTGACAAGCGGCGGAGACGCGCCCGGTATGAACGCGGCGGTGCGTGCGGTTGTACGTAAGGCTCTGGTAAACGGCAAAAAGGTAAAGGGTATCCTGAAGGGCTATACGGGACTTCTGGACGAGGAAATCATAGATATGTCCGCAAACGATGTATCCAATACCATTGAGCGCGGCGGCACCATGTTATTTACCTCACGCTGTAAGGAATTCATGACAGAAGAAGGACAGAAGCGCGGCGCGGAGATCTGCCGGAAGCATGGAATCGACGGTATCGTGGTCATCGGCGGAGACGGTTCCTTCCGGGGAGCCCAGAAGCTGGCTGCGCTGGGTATCAATACCATCGGCGTTCCGGGAACCATTGATCTGGATATCTCCTGTACCGAGTATACCATCGGCTTTGACACGGCGGTCAATACAGCCATGGAGGCCATTGATAAGGTACGTGATACCTCCACCTCCCATGAGCGCTGCAGCATTATTGAGGTAATGGGCCGGAACGCAGGCTACATTGCCCTGTGGTGCGGAATTGCCAACGGCGCGGAGGATATTCTGCTTCCGGAGAATTACGATTACGATGAGCAGAAGATTATTAACAATATCATTGCAAACCGGAAGCGGGGCAAGAAGCACCATATCATCGTAAACGCGGAGGGCGTAGGACATTCCACCAGTATGGCCCGCCGGATCGAGGCTGCGACCGGTATTGAAACCAGAGCGACAATTCTGGGACACATGCAGCGAGGCGGAAGCCCCACCTGTAAGGATCGCGTATACGCGTCCATGATGGGAGCCATGGCTGCGGATCTGCTCTGCGAGGGTAAGACCAACCGGGTAGTAGGCTATCAGCACGGACGGTTCCAGGATTTTGATATTGATGAAGCCCTGGCTATGGTGAAGGGCATTGATCCGTACCAGTATCAGGTGGCCAAGGACCTGTCCAGACATTGCTAGGAGAATAGAATTTTATGATTACAAGCACAGCGAACCAGCAGATGAAACTGCTGGTTCAGTTGAATAAAAAGAGAAAACTCAGAGATGAGCGTGGCGTCTTTGTAGTAGAAGGGCTGAAGATGTTTCGGGAGGCCCCCGGGGAGCGGATAGAAAAGGTTTATTTTTCCGAAAGCTTTTTTGCAAAGCATAAGACGGATCTGGAAAAGCGGATACAGCAGGAAAAGCTGGATTATGAGACTGTGACGGATCATGTCTTCAAGGCAGCCAGCGATACCCAGACGCCCCAGGGCGTGCTCTGTATCGTGCGGCAGCAGGAAAGTGAGTTGAAGACTCTTCTGGAGGCGGAGAAGCCGCTGCTGCTGCTTCTTGAGAACCTGCAGGATCCGGGCAATCTGGGAACGATCCTTAGAACCGCGGAGGGCGCGGGCGTAACCGGTGTGATTTTAAGCAAGGGCTGCGTGGATCTGTACAATCCCAAGACGATCCGGTCTACCATGGGTTCCGTGTACCGGGTTCCGACTCTGTATACAGAGAACCTGTGCGATACCGTGGAGCTGCTGAGAACCCATGGAATCCGTTCCTTCGCGGCCCATCTGCAGGGCGTGAATTGTTACGATCAGGAGGATTACCGGGGCGGCACCGCGTTCCTTATCGGAAATGAAGGGAACGGACTGACCGAGGAGCTGACAGAAAAAGCGGATACGCTGATCCGGATTCCCATGGAGGGACGACTGGAATCCCTGAACGCAGGCGTGGCTTCCGCACTTTTGATGTATGAGGCCTACCGGCAGAGAAGGCTTACTTTAACAGGGCTGCTTTGACGGAGGTATATTTTTTCTCCGGGATCGGAAGGGTGATACCTCCGGTCAGGTGAAGCCGGAAGCGTTGGATCTGGATCACGTGCTCCGGGTTCACCAGGTAGCTCTGATGACAGCGGAGCAGGTAAGGCGCATAGCGCTTTTCTATAGAAAGAAGGCTGTCACGGGTTTCGTAATCGCCGTCAATGGTGTGAAGAATGGCGTGATGGCCGTTGCTCTCAACATAGATAATATGACTGTGGTTCAGATAGATGAAGGACTTGTCCGGGCTGCGGAAGGAGAGGCGCTCAGAGCGGGCCTGCCCGGCCGGGATCATGGTGCGGTAGGTTTCCGCGTAATGCACCGGGTAGATGGTGTCGCGCTCGTCATAAGAGATGGCGTTAGAGATATGGCAGACCCGGATGCGGGGTTCGCCGTTCTGGAGACACCAGCTCAGCTGGACCCGCTGAACCACCTGATTGGAGCTGCCGTCGGGCCAGATGGTATCCACCCGGTAGAAGGCCATGATTTCACAGGCCTGCCGGCTGCCTACGGTCAGTGGAGTCAGGGTCAGATCGTGCAGGACGAACTTCAGCTCATGCTTTTCCTGGTAGAATGCCTCCTGAATGGCTTTCCGGGTACGCAGGATTTGCTTTTCCGCAGGGCCAATCCAGAGGGCGTCCTCGTGAAAGGCTTCCAGAAAGGGCGTAATATTATTCTGATAATACTGGTTAATAATGTCGGCGGAACGGTTGACCAGGTCTGAAATATTCATAGGGGATTCTCCTCTTTTTCCTGTTAATACAAGTGATTTTTTTATAAAAACAAGTGGTTTATGAATATTATAGGGCATTTTTTGCACAAAAACAAGATGAGATTGACAAATCCCTCTTCCTCTGCTACAATACCTCTTGTAACAAAAACGTAACATTTGTAATAATTAATTGTAATATGTGACATGAAATGTTAAATAACATGTAATGTTACTAGTACGATTAAAGACTTACAGGAGGTTTTTTATGAACGCAATCAGCAAAAAGATACCGTTGTTTTTCGCTCTGGTTTTTGTCTGGGTTCTGGGCTGCGGCTTTGATAATCTGGAAGTGGAGACCTCGGCAGGTATCGAGTCCGTGATGGCGGATCTGACAAGCGAAGATTTTGAAACACTGAAGATAGAAGAGGAATGGGGAGAAAAGGTTCTTGCCAATGTGGAGGACTATGTGACAGTCCGCCAGGAGCCCAACGCGGACGCCCAGGCTGTCGGCCGGATGTTCAAGGGCGACGGAGGAGAGATTCTGGAGCGCACAGAGCTGGGCTGGACCAAAATCCGTTCCGGAAATGTGGAAGGCTATGTAAGCGACGAATACCTGCATTTCGGGCAGGACGCCTACAACGAATCCCTGGAGGAGGCTACCCTGACCGCCACATCTCTGACCGGAGGACTGCGAATCCGTTCCGAAGCCAGCACCGACGCGAAGATTCTGAAGAATGTGGAAGAAGGTGCCAAGCTGGACGTGGTAGAGCAGGCCGGCGAGTGGGTACAGGTAGAGTACGCAGAGGATAAGACAGGCTTTGTCTCCGCAGAATATGTGGATGTAAATTATGAGCTGGGCGAAGCCATGACCATGGACGAGATCAAGAAGAAAGAGGCTGAGGAGAAGCGGGAGAAGCTGAAGCAGCAGTTAAGCGCGCTGCAGGCCAACGGCGACGAGGTGACGCTTCTGGCAGCCCTGATTCAGGCAGAGGCCGGCAACCAGCCTTATGAAGGCCAGGTGGCAGTGGGCGCGGTCGTTATGAACCGTGTGCGCAGCGGCCGCTACGGCAGTATCATGGGAGTGATTTACGCGCCGGGACAGTTCGGCGTGGTAAGTAACGGAACCATCGGAAGATATTTAAGCAATCCGAAGGCCAGCTGCAGACAGGCAGCCCAGGAAGCCATCAACGGTTATACCAATGTGGGAGGCTTTACCCATTTCAAAAATGCGGCGTCTCCGGTGGGCGGCGATCACATTGTGATTGGCAATCACGTATTTTATTAAAGAGAGAAAGGACAGGGGTCTGTGAAGCTTCACAGACC
>CAKRTY010000038.1 GCA_934402125.1 uncultured Anaerosacchariphilus sp.
GGTTATAACAGCGCGGGAAATCCGGTACTGTCCGGCTTCCTGATTACGATTCTGGACAGCGGTTCGGAATTGGCGATTCTGGCAATCGGTATGACCCTGGTGACAGCGGCAACCGGAGGACAGGATATCAGCGTGGGCGCTACCACAGCCATCGCGGGCAGTGTATTGCTTCGCGTGCTCTGCGGCGGCAATTCGCGTCCGGAGAGCCTGCAGGCACCGATTATTGTGGCATTCCTGATTGCCTGTGTGGTAGCAATGCTGTTTGGGGCGTTCAATGGTATACTGGTAGCGGTATTTAAAATTCAGCCGATGATTGCGACCCTGATTCTCTATACGGCGGGACGCTCCATTGCAGCCTGGATCAACAATAACGAGCTGCCGGTCATCAGTGATCCGACCTTCACTTATTTCGGTGAGTTTATTCCGGGCATTCCGATTCCGACGCCGTTCTTTATAGCTGTGGCTTGTATGATTGTCATCGGTCTGACGCTGAAGTTTACAAACTTAAGACTTTATACCCAGGCAGTGGGTATTAATGAAAATGCTTCCAGACTGAACGGCCTGAATCCGGTCTTCATCAAGATTCTGTCCTTTGTGATTCTGGGACTGTGCGTGGGTGTAGTAGGACTCATCAAGGTCAGCCGTATCTCTACCATTAACTATTCTGTCATTGCGAAGGATATCGAGATGGACGCAATCCTGGCGGTAGCCCTGGGCGGAAATGCATTAAGCGGCGGTAAGTTCAACATGCTGGCCTCTATTATCGGAGCCTATGTCATCCAGTGTCTGACCACAACACTTTATAAATTTAACGTGCGTTCCGATGCGCTTCCGGCTTATAAGGCAGTGGTCGTTATCCTGCTGGTAGTCGTCAGCGCGCCGGTGGTAAGAGAAAAATGCAATGCCTTTATGGCAAAACGTAAGGTAAAGGAGGCGGTATAGGATGTCCAAGGGCTTCGGAAAGAAATTCAAAAATATCAGTGACACAAATCTGCTTCTTACGATTACCATGGTTGTTTTCTTCGCAATGTACATCGGAGCAATCCTGTTTCAGGGAGCGGGCTTTTTAAAACCCCAGACATTTTTTAATATCCTGAATGCCAATGCGGCGTTGATTATTCTCTCCTGCGGCATGAGTCTGGTTATGATTACCGGAGGAATTGATATTTCGGTAGGCGGCGTTACGGCGCTGGTCAGCATGTGCTGCGCAGTGTATCTGGATTACAAGGGTGGAAATGTGGCTATGGCGGCACTCATTGCCTTGGCGATTGGTTTGGGCTTTGGTCTGGTGCAGGGATGGCTTATCGCCTATCTGGACATTCAGCCCTTTATTGTAACCCTGGCAGGTATGTTCTTTGCCAGAGGTATGACAACCATTGTCAATACCAACCCATTCAATGTGGCAAACGAGGAGTTTGTGGCCCTGAAAAATACCCGCGTGATTATCCCGGGTATGGGTTCGGTAAATAAACTGGGAAAATATGTAAATGCCTATGTGGAAATCGGCGTGATTGTTGCGATTTTGGTTGTGATTATCCTGTTCTGTGTGTTAAAATGGACGAAACTGGGACGTAATTTCTATGCGGTGGGCGGAAACAGCCAGAGCGCTCTGATGCTTGGCATTAATGTAAAGCGGACCCGTTTTATCGCTCATCTGCTCTGTGGAATTCTGGCAGGAATCGGAGGCTTTGTCTACTTCCTCCATGTAGGATCCGGATCGGCTTCCCATGCCAGCGGCGCAGAGATGAACGCCATTGCCTCATCGATTATCGGCGGAACCATGCTGACGGGCGGCGTCGGCAATATCATCGGCACCTTATTCGGCGTCCTTTCTTTAAGTACGATTCAGAATATCGTGTCCTCAGCCGGACTGGATGAAGCCTGGTGGACCGGAATTACCGTAGCAGCCATGCTGTGTCTGTTCCTGGTGATTCAGAGCGTGGTTATGTCTATAAGAAAAAAAGGGATGTAATGTAAAGCATAAGGTGTGGTTAATATGAAGAAAATAGTCGTTGGAATCAGTGCAATTCTCTGCCTGACACTCTGGCTTATGAGCTGCGGCGGAAGGGCTTCGGAGGATGAACAGGAATATTCACAGGAGGAAGAGCTTCCCATTGACAGCAATGCGATTGTAGTGGGACTTTCCCAGGTGGGCTCAGAGTCTGATTGGCGGATTGCCAATACGGAATCCATCAAGAGAACCTTTACGGAGGAAAACGGCTATTTCCTGATCTTTGACGACGCGCAGCAGAAGCAGGAAAATCAGCTGAAGGCTATGCGGAATTTTATCCTGCAGGATGTGGACTATATCATTCTGGATCCCATTGTGGAAACTGGTTGGGATGCGGTGCTGGAGGAAGCGAAGGCCGCCAAAATTCCGGTCATTATCATGGATCGGAAGGTGCAGGTGCAGGACGAAAGCCTTTATACCTGCTGGATTGGCAGTAATTTTGAAGAGCAGGGACGCAAAGCCGGAGAATGGCTGGCACAATATCTGGCGGAACAGGGGCGGATGAATAAGCCCATTCATATGGTGACCCTGCAGGGAAATCTGGGTTCCACTGCACAGATAGGCCGTACGGAAGGCTTTACGCAGATTCTGGAGCAGCATGAAAACTGGAACATGCTGGAACGCCGCGACGGCGATTTTACCCAGACCAGGGGACAGGAGGTTATGGCTGATTTTCTGAAGACCTATTCAGATATCGATGTGGTTATCAGTGAAAATGACAACATGACCTTCGGCGCGATAGAGGCCATCGAGGAAGCGGGAAAAACCTGCGGGACGGAGGGAGAGATCATTATCATTTCCTTTGACGCGGCGAGTGCGGCTCTTGAAGCCATGAAAAACGGAAAAATCAATGTGGATTTCGAATGCAATCCGGAACTTGGCCCCATGGTTTCCGAAGTCATTCAGAAACTGGAGCAGGGGGAAGCTGTAGAAAAATATCAATATGTGGAGGAAACCTATTTCGATCCGACGATGGATCTGGAAGCGTTAATTCCGAAGAGAACGTATTAAAAAATCAGGACTTGTCATTCGGATACTTTTTCGCTATAATTGAGTAAAATGTCCGCTGATTAGGGATATCCGTTTTCGTTTAACGGACAACGAGGAGGAAGCGAAAAAATGAAGAAAGACGATGTGCTGGTAGATGAGAAATTTAACAAGCTGGTAGAATACAGCAGCCGTTCCGGAAAAATCGACGTACGGCTGTATGCGGATTATGATGTAAAACGGGGTCTGCGTGATTCTGGCGGAAAAGGTGTTCTGACCGGATTGACGGAGATCTCCGATGTGGTTTCCTTCGGCTATATCGACGGGGAGCGGGTTCCGATTGACGGTGAACTGTACTTTCAGGGCGTCAACGTGGAAGACCTGATCCGGGGCGAGGCCAACCGCCGGTTTGCCTTCGAGGAGGCGACCTATCTGTTATTGTTTGGCAAGCTGCCCACCAGACAGCAGCTTCATGAATTCATCGATTTGATCGGTATCTACCGGGAGCTTCCGGAGACCTTTGTCCGCGACGTTGTCATGAAGGCGCCCAGTTCCAATATGATGAATACCCTGCAGAAATGCGTGCTGACCATGTATTCCTATGATCAGAGCCCGGAGGATATCTCCATTCACAATATCCTGAAGCAGTCCCTGCAGATGATTGCCCAGTTCCCGCTGTATTCTGTCTACGGTTACCATGCGTACCGTCATTATCATCTGAATAAAAGCCTGATTATCCGGAATCCGAAGCCGGAGCTGTCCACAGCGGAGAATATCTTACGTCTGCTTCGAAAGGACGGCCAGTATACGGAGCTGGAGGCAAAGGTGCTGGATGTGGCCCTGGTGCTGCACGCAGAGCATGGCGGCGGTAATAACTCTACCTTTACCACCCATGTAGTATCCTCAACCGGTACCGATACCTATTCCGCGGTGGCGGCGTCCTTAGGTTCTCTGAAAGGCCCCAAGCATGGTGGCGCGAACCTGAAGGTACAGGAGATGTTCAAGGATATCAAGGCTCACGTGACCAACTGGCGGGACGAGACCGTGATTGAGTCCTATCTGCAGCGGATTCTGCGGAAAGAGGCCTTTGACGGAGCCGGACTGATTTACGGAATGGGACACGCGGTTTATACGCTGTCTGATCCCCGTGCCGTGATTCTGAAGGAATACGCGAGAAGGCTTTCCGAGGAAAAGGGACTGGAGGAGGAGTTTAACCTCTATGAGCGTGTGGAGCGGATTGCGGGCGAATGCCTGATGTCCGGCCGGAGACTTTTAAAGCCTGTCTGCGCCAACGTAGACTTTTACAGCGGCTTTGTATACAGTATGCTTGGTCTGCCGGAAGAGCTGTTTACTCCGATTTTTGCCATTTCCCGTATCTCCGGCTGGAGTGCCCACCGGATCGAGGAGATCGTCAATGCGGGCAAGATTATCCGTCCGGCCTATAAGTATGTGGGCCACCATGTACCGTATCTGGATCTGGATGACAGAGCAAAGGCCTACGCGGAGGAAGAAGAGAATAAAGAGAAATAGATTATAGGCTGTGTACAGCCGAGACAAATAAATACGCCCCGGAAACACGCGGATTTTCCTACTCCTTGCAGGCGGCTTATTCGCATCTGACTGGCCAACTCGGACCCAAGGGTCCTCAAACAGGGCCTCCTTCAGATGCTGCCTAGCCTGCTCGTCTCTACGGAAAATCAGCTAACGTTTCCGGGGCGTATTTATTTGTTCTCGGCTGGGATGAAGGTCATCGAGTAATCTGTGAAAACGTATATCCCTGTGGGAAGATGGAAAATCCCCTGTGGGAATGGTAGCGTATTTCCAGTAGGGACGAGCAGGCTAGGCAGCGCCCGAAGGAGCCTTTGTTTGAGGGCGAAGCCCGAGTTAGGCGGTCGGGCGCGAATAAGCCGCCTGCGAGGAGTAGGAAAATGCGCGTATTCCCACAGGGGATTTTCCATCTTCACACAGTACACAACGTATATTTTCAGTTATGTATACATAAGATCCAACAATCGGATCGCGCATGGATGTGAATACAATGAAAAAACTCCTGTCCTTTTTCCTGGCCCTGTTTCTGGCCCTGCAATCCCCCGTCTTGTCTGTACATGCCGAAAACACAGCGGCAGCGCCGGCGGATACGCTGGGAATCTCAGCCCCGTCCGCTATTCTGATGGAAGCATCCACCGGAACCGTGGTGCTGGAGAAGAACGCCCATGAGAAGCTGCCTCCTGCCAGCGTGACGAAGATCATGACGCTGCTGCTGATTTTTGACGCCATTTCTCAGGGGAAAATTCATCTGGAGGATAGCGTGACGACCTCAGAATACGCGGCGTCCATGGGAGGCTCCCAGGTATTTCTGGAGGCAGGCGAAGCCCAGAGCGTGGATACCATGGTGAAATGTATTGCCGTGGCCTCAGCCAACGACGCTTCCGTAGCCATGGCAGAATATGTGGCCGGAACAGAGACGCTTTTTGTGGAAATGATGAATGAGCGGGCCGGGGGGCTTGGCATGGAGGATACTCACTTTGTCAACTGCTGCGGACTGGACGCGGAGGGACACGTAACCAGTGCCTGGGATATCGCACTTATGTCCAGGGAGCTTATCACAAAGTATCCGCAGATTCATGATTATTCTACGATCTGGATGGAAAACATCACCCATACCACCAAACGGGGAACGGAGGAATTCGGTCTGACCAATACCAACAAGCTGATTCGCCAGTATCCTTACGCCACCGGCCTGAAGACCGGCTCCACCAGCCAGGCGAAATTCTGCGTATCCGCTACGGCCGAAAAAGACGGACTGGAGCTGATTGCCGTGATTATGGCGGCGCCGGATCCCAAAGGGCGGTTTGCGGACGCTACGGCGCTTCTGAACTACGGCTATGCCAAATGTACCCTGTACCGGGATACAGAGGATCTGCCGCTGGTGACGGTCGCAGTGCGGGGAGGCGTGGAGAAGGAAGCAGTCGGCGAGTACGGAGGCAGCTTTTCTTATCTGAGTACCACAGGCCGGGACTTGACCAGAATCGAAAAAAAGTGGTATGCTAAAACAGAAATAGAGGCTCCGGTGGAGAAGGGACAGCTGATTGGGAAGCTGGTTTATTACCTGGACGGCGAGGAGCTGGGAGAAATTGGAATTATAGCAAAAGAAGCGGTTGACAGGGCGGATTATCTGCATTATGTGAAGCAGGGACTGTCCTACTGGCTTTTGTAGACGGATTTCCGAGAGAAAGTTTGAAGAGAAAGGAAGAAAATACCGATGAATTTTCTGATTTTAGATGTGGGAACCTCCAGCATGCGGGGGATCCTGTTCCGCACGAACGGAGAAATGCTGCATACGGTGCAGAAGACCTATCAGGTCATTACGCTGGATCAGGGGTGGGTGGAGCAGAACCCGCTGGATTTCAAAGAACATATGACGGCGATTGTAAAGGAGTCCGCAGCCTGGGCGGGAGAGAAGGGGGAAACCATCGACGCAGTGGCGATTACCTCCCAGCGTTCCTCGGTGATTCCGGTGGATGAGAACGGACATCATCTCGGGAATGCCCAGATGTGGCAGGATAAGCGTACCGTGCCTATGTGCAAGGCCATGGAGGAGCATCACCGGGAGATTTTTAAGCTCTGTGGATCCCGCGTTAATCCGGTATTTTCCGGTGCGAAGATGAAATGGATCCGGCAGAATCAGCCGGATTTGTATGAGAAAGCATATAAGCTGGCGGTGATTCCGGATTATCTGGTGTATCATATGACAGGCAATTTTGCCACGGACTGGACCTATGGCAGCCGTTCTCTTTTGATGAACCTGAAGACCTGCCAGTGGGATGAACGGCTTCTGGAGCTTTTTGAAGTGGACAGGGCTGAAGGAAGGTACGCCGGTGATCAGCGCCGGAGGCGATCAGCAGTGCGGTATGCTGGGACAGGGCGTGGTAAAGGACGGCCAGGTATCCCTGACTCTGGGAACAGGCGGCTTTCTTCTGACCACCTGTAAGGAGGTGCCGGAGAATCTGGACTGGGATGTGGTCTGCAACGCTTCGTCGGCAGCAGGAAACTATATCCTGGAGGCCAATATGCTGACCTGTACCTCTGCCATGGAATGGTGTAAGCGCAATTTCTTCCGGGAGGAGCCGGATTTTTACGGCAGACTGGACGAGATTCTGAACAGCATACCGGCCGGTTCCCACGGTTGTATGGCGCTGCCCTATTTCCAGGGACGCTCCACGCTGGACTGGAACAGCGAGGCCACTGCGGAGTTTTCGGGAATTACGCTGGGTACCACAAGGGAGGACATGCTGAAGGCGCTGCTGGAGGGTATCTGCATGGAAATCGCCAATAACATCGCTTCCTTTGAAAAGTACGTGCCGCTCCATAAGATCCTGATCAACGGCGGGTTGTCTAAATGCGAGGCCTTCAATCAGATGCAGGCGGACATCTACGGAAAGCCGGTTATCCGCATGGACAATGCGGAAAGTACCGCCATCGGCGCGCTGATGGTGGCGGCTGTTACCATGGGCGAGTACGCCGACGTGGCGGAGGCCTTTGATCGGATCCGCGAGGGCGCCGGAGCGAAGGAATACACAGTGAATGAAGAAAAGCACGAAGTGTATGAGAAGCTGCGGGCAAAGATGACGGAAAGATACAGACGGGAAAATGTGTAATTGCATTTCCCCGGGAAATATGGTACGCTATCCTCATGTCTGATTTTAAAATTTTTGAATACGAAATAAATACTGCAAAGCTCCCGGCCGGTTCTAGTGGGCCGGTCTTTGTTATGCTTGCGGATCTTCACAACCACAGCTATGGATCGGGAAATGAGCGGCTTGCGGAGGCTATTTTTGCGCAGAAGCCGGACGGGGTGCTGGTGGCGGGCGATCTGCTGATAGGGTGCCCGGGAGTGGATTTTATGCCGGCGCTGGAGCTGATACGCCGTCTTCGGGAGGGAGGGCTTCCGGTTTTCTACGGAAATGGCAACCATGAGTACCGGACGCGTCTGCACCCGGAGCTCTATGGAACAATGTATACAGAATACACGGGAGCGCTTCAGAAATATGGAGTGAAGCCGCTGGAAAATGAGAAGGCGTCATTTTCCGCAAAGGGTCTGGATATGGAGATCTATGGCTATGAGCTTCCGGAGTTTTATTATAAGAAGTTCTGCAGGGCTATATTCCACGGAGAGGATCTTACGAAGGCGCTGGGAAAGCCAGATCCCAGGAAGTACAATATCCTGCTGGCCCACAATCCCATTTATTTTGACACCTATGCCGGGTGGGGCGCGGATCTGACCGTGTCCGGCCATCTGCATGGAGGAATTATCCGGATTCCGGGGATCGGCGGGCTCATTACGCCCCAGGCGAAACTATTTCCCAGATATGACGCGGGCCATTTTCGGAAGGCCGGAAAAGATCTGGTGGTCAGCCGGGGCCTGGGTACCCATACCGTGAATATCCGGATTTTCAATCCGCCGGAGCTGTCGGTGATCCGTGTGAAGGGAGCAAGATAATGGGAATTCTTGTAAAATTACCAGCCTTTGAAGGTCCTCTGGATCTTCTGCTGCATCTGATAGAAAGCAATAAAATCGATATTTACGATATCCCTATCGTGACCATCACCGACCAGTATATGGAATACATCCGGGCCATGGAAAAAAAGGATCTGAACGTCATGAGCGAATTCCTTGTGATGGCGGCCACACTTCTGGAGATCAAGGCGAAAATGCTGCTTCCTGCCGAGGTGGACGAGGAAGGGGAGGAGATTGACCCCCGGGCGGATCTGGTAGAGCGCCTGCTGGAATATAAATTGTACAAGTGCATGGCGGTGCAGTTGAAAAGCCAGCAGGGAGAAGCGGAGCGGAGCCTTTACCGGGAGGCAGATATCCCCAGGGAGGTGGCGACCTATACGGCTCCGGTAGATCTGGACGAGCTTCTGGGGGATCTGACCTTGATTCGGCTGAACGAAGTATTCCAGGCTATTCTCAGAAGAACCGAGGACAAGATCGACCCGATCCGGAGTAAATTCGGGGAAATCGAGAAGGAAGAGGTCAGCCTGGAGGAGAAGATGGCCTATGTGGAGGCAGAGCTTCTCAGGCAGCCCAGAACCAGCTTCCGGGGACTTTTAAGAGCCTCCGGGAAACATGGGAAAATGCAGGTGATCGTTACCTTTCTGGCGGTTCTGGAGCTGATGAAGCTGGGAAAGCTTTCCGTACGGCAGGACGATACCTTCGGAGAGATCTATATGAAAGCGGGAGAAGGCCTGACCGGGCAGGAAAATCCGTAGAGCAAGGGGAAGAAAAGGTGGAAGAAAAAAGAACGGAAAGTGAAATCAGAGCCGCAGTGGAGGCCATATTGTTTGCGGCGGGAGAGTCGGTGGAGACGGAGCGGCTGGCAGCGGCCCTGGAGCTGGACCGGCAGGAGATGACGGATATTCTGAAGCGCATGGCGCTCCGCTATGAGGAGAGCGATCGGGGAATTCGTCTGATGGAGCTGGAGAACGCATGGCAGCTCTGTACGAAAACAGAGCACTATGAGGAGCTGATCCGGGTGGTGAAGCAGCCCAGGAAGGCAGTTTTGACAGATATTCTTTTGGAAACCCTGTCTATCGTAGCCTATAAGCAGCCGGTGACCCGTCTGGAGGTGGAAAAAATCCGCGGCGTCAAGAGCGATCACGCAGTCAACAAGCTGGTGGAATACGGCCTCATTGAGGAAGTGGGGCGCATGGACGCGCCGGGACGGCCGATTCTCTTCGGTACTACGGAAGAATTTTTGCGGCGGTTCGGTGTCAACTCCGTAGGCGATCTGCCCCAGGCCACGCCAGAGCAGATGGAGGGCTTCAAAGAAGCCGCCGAAGAAGAGGCAGGCGCAGAGCAGA
>CAKRTY010000039.1 GCA_934402125.1 uncultured Anaerosacchariphilus sp.
GCTACCGTCAGAGGTGACGGTTGGAACGATCAAGAATTCTTACAAAAGACCGGCGGAAAAGCTGTCGGTACTGTCTTAGGTTTATATCAAACCATATTTCCTGAGTGGACAAGGAGTGGAAGGAGGACAAAGGATCATTTTGCGTGTAACAGGGGAAGAGAGAGGGCCGAAGCCATTCCTTCTGGCTGCAGTATTTCTGGGACTGGAGCTGTGGATCAGTCTGATGACAGGCTTACTGCTGTGTTCCGGGCTGTAGAGAATGAGAGGAAGGCAGATGGCGGTCTGCAGCGGAGAGCGGGAGTATGTACAGCGGTTCGCGGAGTATGCGAACCGGCGTCAGGCGTCTTTGCTGACAGTCCATGGATTTACCGACAGCGGGGAACTTTCCGCCTATACAAAAGAGCACCCGGTAGACATTCTGCTTTTGTCAGAGGAACTGGCGGGGAAGCTGTCAAAAGAGAAGGAATACGGAAATATCATTCTGTTGTCGGGAGACGAGTATCAGGCTTCCTCCCAGACGGAATATCCGGTGATCTACAAGTACCAGTCCTGTCCGCAGATTCTTCGGCAGGCAGTGGAGTTCTATTCCGTCCGGACATCAGCGGCTCCGGGAAGGGTGCTGCGCGCGGAAAAAATGAAGTGTATCGGTATCTATTCGCCCATCGGAAGGACCGGAAAGACGGGTTTCGCATTGGCTCTGGGGAAGGAAATTGCGAAGAAGAAACGGACACTGTATCTGAATCTGGAGGAGTATTCCGGCTTTGCGGCTCTGCATTCTGCGGAAGGGGACTGGACTTTATCGGAACTGCTGTATTTTATGAAACAGAAGAAACCGGCTGTTGGCTGGAAGCTGGACGGGATGCTCCGCTCTATGGGAGGACTGGATTACATTCCGCCTCTGCGCTCTCCGGTGGAATATGAGAACATAAAGCGGGAGGATTGGAAAGCGTTGCTGGAGCTGTTGGAGAAAGAGAGCCGTTATGAGGTGGTTATTCTGGATCTGAGCGGGGCAGTGGACGGCTGGTATGAGCTTCTGGAGGAATGCAGCGGCGTCTACACACCGGTTGAGACAGATGAGACCGCAGCTGCAAAGCTGCGGCAGTATGAGGAGACGCTGAAGCTCATGGAACGGGAGCAGATACTGGAGAACAGCAAAAGGCTGGAGCTGTCCGCCTATGACGGACTGGAGCTGCTGGTGAAGGCAGAAGGAAAAAGGTGGTGCGAGCCGTGAGAAAGGACTGGGAAGCGTTATCCCGGGAGGTTCAGAAACGGGTGCAGGATCGGCTGGATTTGTCAAGGGAGCAGTCGGATCAGGAGGTTCTGGCGCTGATTGACGAAGAAATTTTGAAGAAAAGTGGGGAAAGGTATCTGCTTTTGGATGAGAAGCTGCAGCTTCAGAAGGAATTATTCAATTCTATGCGAAGACTGGATATGCTGCAGGAACTGATCGAAGACCCGGACGTTACCGAGATCATGGTAAATGGTCCCCGGGACATATTCGTGGAACGGGGCGGGCGTCTGACCCGCTGGGAACGATGCTTTTCTTCCAGGGGGAAGCTGGAGGATGTGGTACAGCAGATAGTCAGCTTCTGTAACCGGAGCGTATCCAAGGCCTGTCCCATAGCAGACGCCCGTCTGGCAGACGGATCCCGCGTAAATATCGTGTTGGATCCGGTAGCCCTGAACGGGCCGGTGGTGACGATTCGCCGTTTTCCCAAAGAACCGATCCGGATGCGGCAGCTTCTGGAATGGGGCTCCGTCAGTCCGGATGCAGTCAGCTTTTTGCAGAAGGCAGTGCAGGCCGGATACAACATCTTCGTAAGCGGCGGTACCGGATCTGGAAAAACAACGGCGCTCAACGCCCTGTCGGAGTTAAGTCCCCCGGACGAGCGGATTATCACCATTGAGGATAATGCGGAGCTTCAGCTGGACCGGGTGGAAAATCTGGTAACCCTTGAGGCCAGAAGCGCCAACCTGGAAGGCGAACGGGAGATTACCATTCGCGATTTAATTAAGACGTCTTTACGAATGCGCCCCGATCGGATTATCGTCGGTGAAATCCGCGGGGCAGAGGCTATCGATATGTTGCAGGCTATGAATACCGGACATGACGGTTCCTTAAGTACGGGACACGCCAACAGTCCGGCGGACATGCTGTCCCGTTTGGAGACCATGGTGCTGATGGGAATGGAGCTGCCGCTTACGGCAGTGCGACGCCAGATTGCGTCGGGCTTAGACCTGATCGTGCACCTGGGCAGAGTCCGGGACGGCAGCAGGAAGATATTGGAAATTGTGGAAATAGAAGGAATGGATCGGGACGAGATCCAGCTTCGCACCCTGTTTTCCTTTGAAGAAGAAAAGGGGAAGGAAAAGACTGCGAAGGTCGTAGGACAGCTTCAGAAAAAGGCGGAACTTCTCCATACGGAGAAGCTTCGGGCAGCCGGAATAGGAGGGCTGTAGGCGTGGATTACGGGATCTTTAGATTCAGCAGAAGAGAATATCTGCGGTACGGTCTTGAATCAGTTGTCCTCACCGGTGTGATTGCGTTTTGCTTTTATAATTCTTTATGGGCTTTGGTATTGTGGCCGGCGGTTTTCGTCTGGTATCTCCGGGAAAAACGGAGGACGCTTCTGGCGAAGCGGAAAAGCGTCCTGAAGGGACAGTTCAAGGATGCGGTACAGGGAATGGCTGCCGCCCTGGCCGCAGGATATTCGGTGGAAAACGCGGTGCGGGAAGCCGCAAAGGATCTGAGAATGCTGTATACAGGGGATGCGGATATGGTACAGGAGCTGGCAGCTATGCAGCGGCGGCTGGATTCCAATCAGACCCTGGAGTCGGCCATAGGAGATTTTGCGGCGCGGAGCGGCCTTTCGGAGGTAGAGACCTTTGCGGAAATCTTTGCAGTGGGAAAGCGAAGTGGCGGGGATCTGATTGGAATTCTGGAGGATACGGCCCGGACCATTGCCCAGACTGTGGAGACGGAGCGGGCAATTGAGGGGACGCTGGCTTCCCGCCGTTATGAGCAGCGGATTATGAACGGGATTCCGTTTGTCATTGTGCTGTATCTGCGGACAGGCTGTCCGGGTTTTATGAATCCGGTCTATGGCAATGCAGTGGGCGTGTGCGTGATGACAGGCTGTCTCATCTTGTATCTGGCTGCCTGGTATCTGGGAAGGCGTATGCTGGAAATCGAGGTGTAAGGTGAAGCTTTTACAGAAAATCAACCAACGTCTGTTAAACCTGGGAGAAAAGGGATATCCGGGCCGGGAGGCAGTGGCAGAAAATCTGCGGATTCTGAGTGTGGATCGGAATGTGGAAGAAACGCTGGAGCGCTTCTATGGGAAGAAGCTGAAGACGCTGGTACAGGTGACATTGGCCGGACTGCTTCTGACAGCTGCCATGGCGATCTGCGAGTGCGGAAACAGCCTTCCGGAAAACGGATACTTCCTGCCGCGAAGGGACAACGCATACACACAGGAGCTCTGGGTGATTCCAGAGCCGGATTCAGGCAAGGAAAAGGAAGCGATCACGGTGGAGATAGAGCCCCGGGGAATGACGCCGGAACAGATAAAAAAACTGCTTTCGGAAGAAACCGGGAGAATGGAAAACTATATCCTCGGAGAAAATTCCTCCCTGGAGGAGGTACGAACCGATCTGAAGCTGATCCGGGAGATTAAAGGAACGCCTATTACCGTAGACTGGGAACTGGACTCCTATGAGGTGCTGAATCTGGACGGCAGCATCCGAAAGGAAAAGGTAACAGAGGAGGGCACAATTGTGGGAATCCGGGGGCGCCTTCGGTGTGAAGGCCAGGAAAGGGTCTATGAGGCTGCTGTCCGGGTACTTCCGGAGCTTCAAAGTCCTGAGGAGCGGTGGAAGAAGGCTTTAGCGGAAGAAATGGAGAGCCTGCGGGCGCAAAGCCGCCTGTCAGAACGGGAGGAACTGCCGAAGGCAGTGGAAGGAATCTCCTTAAGCTGGAAGGAAAAAAAGAATTCCACCGTGATTTTTTTCCCGGTTCTGACAGGACTCTGCCTGCTCCTGGTATATATGGCCGGAGATCAGGAGCTGAAAAAGCAGGTGCAGGAGCGGGAATGGGAGCTGCGGCGGGATTACGCACAGATGGTAAGTAAACTGATGTTGTTGATGGGCGCGGGAAGCGCGGTGCGGACAGCCTGGGAAACCATGGCGCAGGATTACGAACGGAAGCGGAAAGCAGGCGGGAAACGCCGCTATGTCTATGAGGAAATGTTGTTGACCTGCCGGGAGCTGCAGAACGGCGTTTCGGAGGGACGGGCTTACGAAAACTTTGGACTGCGGTGCCGTCTGCCCTGTTATCTGAAGCTGGCCGCCCTGCTGGAACAGAATTTAAAAAAGGGGAACAAGGGTCTGAGCGCGCTTTTGCGGGCAGAGGTAACGGAGGCCTTTGAGCAGAGAAAGGAGCTGGCCCGGGAACAGGGAGAGAAGGCAGCTACGAGGCTGTTGTTCCCCATGGTGCTGACGCTGGCGGTGGTAATGCTGTTGGTGCTGATCCCGGCCGGGATGTCCATGCAGGTATAGAAGGAGGAAACAGATGAAATTGTTAGGGAAATGGAACAGATTATGGAAGAAGCTTTGGAGGGACGAGCAGGGAATCGGAACCGTAGAAATGATACTGATTCTGGTGGTTCTGATTGCTCTGGTGTTGATTTTCAAGAGCAAGCTGACCTCTCTGGTGAATGAGATTTTTGATAAAATTACAAGCCAGAGTCGGCTGGTATAAGAAGCAGGGATGCAAAAACGGGGAGAAATTACGGTTTTTTTAAGTCTGTTGCTTTCTGTGGTGCTGTTTTTCTTTGAGACCTTATTTCAGTCGGCAGGCAATGCTCTTTTCCGCAGCCAGATGGAGGAAGCGCTGGAGCTTTGTGAATATTCGGTGCTTTCGGAGTATCATAGAGAACTGCTGGAGCGTTACGGGCTTTTTTATCTGGATCTGGGTTATGGCGGGGGCGCAGAAAAGAGGGAATATCTGAATCAGAGAGCGGAGGAGTTCCTGAATCTGAACCTGAAGCCCGGAAGCGTGAAGGCTCTGGAAACCTGGGATTACGCAAGAGCGACAGATGAGCAGGGCATAGCCTACTATGAGCAGGCAGTGTCGGTCATGAAGGCAGAGAGTGGAGCAGGGGTGCTGGAACGGTTGAAAGAATATGCCGGGTATGGGCAGGCAGCTTCTGAAAAGGGAGAAGACTACCGGGAGGCGGAGGAACGAGAAAAAGGAAATCTGGAGGAACTCCGGAAACGCAGAGAGGAAGAGGAAGAAGAGGGGACGCCCAATCCGGCGGAACAGATGGAGCAGCTGAAGAAGGGGAGCCTCCTGAATCTGGTGCTTCCGGATCCGGGAGCGGTTTCCGGAAAGCGGGTCGATCTGCAGGAAAGTCCCTCCGGACGGAGCTTTCTGAAGGGAGTGGGAGCAAGAGGCAGAAATGTGCCGGGAGCGCTCCATGACGCCTGGTTTCTGGCCTATCTCCTGGAGCATTTCAGTGACGCTTCGGAGTTCTTAAGCGGCGAAAAGGAAAGCGGGCCGTGGCTCGATTACCAGCTGGAATATATGATAGCAGGGAAGGAGACGGATATTGCTAACCTGGAGGCGGTCTGTGGGCGGCTGCTGGTTATCCGCGAGGGAATAAATTACGCCTATATTTTATCAGATCCCGGAAAAACAGCGGAGTGTACAGCCCTGGCAGCTTCTCTGGTGGGAGCCACATTGATTCCGGGGCTTGTGGAGGCTGTCAAGCAGGTGCTGCTGTTGACCTGGGCCTATGCGGAGAGTGTGCAGGACGTACGGCTGCTGCTTGGCGGAAAGCGTGTGGCCTTCCGGAAGGATGCAGCGACCTGGCGAACATCTTTAAGTGGGGTCATGGATCTCTCCAATCTGTCAGAAGCAGATGGGGAGGGGGATCCGGATGGGCTGAGATATCCGGAGTATCTGGGTATTCTTCTGCTTCTGACCGGACGGGAAAAACGGATCATGCGGAGCCTGGATGCAGTGGAAGGCGTGATTCAGGAAGTATCCGGCAGACGGTTTTATCTGGATCAGTGTGTGGATGCGTTCCGGATTCGTGTAATCTGCGAAAACGGGCAGGAGTATACGGCAGAGCGGCAATTCTGCTATGAATGGTAAAAAGGGGTGTACCGTGATGTTTTTCCGTACAGAGGCATGTCTGAAAAAATTCAAAGCTCTCCAGGCAGTGAATGGCGGCAGGACTGCCGATCTCAAAGACTCTGACCAATCTGTTTCTTGCCCTGACAGCGGGAGAACATCACGGTGGATCCCTGGAAAAAAGGGAAGCATGACCGTAGAGGCGGCATTGGTCTTTCCGTTCTTTTTGCTGGTTGTAACTGCCTTTCTGTACCTGTTGGTGATGGTACAGCTAAAAACGGAGATAGGAAGAAGCCTGACGGATACAGGAAAGCAGCTGGCGGAGCTGGCTGTATATTCGGATACGACGGGAAGTATCGGATCTTCGGCGGCGGTTATACTATATGAAAAGCAGGAACTTAAGGAATATCTGGAAGGAAGGGCTGCCACAGCGGTTCTTCGGGACGGAACTGATGGAATCTCCACGCTGGGAAGCAGCTGGGACAGGGATAAATCCCTGATTACACTGCAGGCTTCCGGGCAGGCGCTATTCCCGCCGGGGCTTACCTGGTTTCACCCGGTAGCTATCCGTCAGAAACGGGTGGTTCGGGGCTGGACAGGGTTTGGAGGCAGGGAAGATTCCGGAAATTCGGAAAAAGCGGATCTGGTCTATGTAACGGATTATGGTACCGTTTATCATCGGGATTTAGGCTGCCGTTATCTAAAGTTATCAATTCATCAAAAGGAGCTTTCCAGGGTAGACAGCCTGAGAAATCATTCCGGCGGTAAATATTATCCCTGTGAGAAATGCTGGAAAGAGGGAGCGGACCGGGTATTTCTCACAGATGATGGAACGCGGTATCATCAGAGCCTGAACTGTTCTGCCCTGATTCGCGGAATTCATACGGTACCCTTGTCTGAGACAGTATTACCACCCTGCTCGGTATGTGGAGGTTGAAGGATGTGGAAGGAATATTATGTGGCAGTTCTGCTGTTGCTAAACAGCGTATGGGACTGGAAGCTAAGGGAGGTCTGGCTTCCGAGTGTTTTCCTGTCATTCGTCCTGGGACTTTTGTGGAACTTCGGATTTCATGAACTGACGGCGTGGGAGCTGCTGGGAGGTCTGGGAGTCGGCGCAGGTATGGTGTTCCTGGCTGTTTTTACGAAGGGAGCGGTAGGACTGGGAGACGGCTGGCTATTATGCGCCACCGGAGTGTTCCTGGGAGCGTCCGGAAATTTTACGCTGCTGTTGATAGGCTCGATCCTGTGCGCCGGGGTTTTAGGCCTTGGATTGTTATCCGGAAAAGCGCATGGGAAGGATACGTTTCCCTTTGTCCCCTTTTTGTTTCTGGCGCAGCTTCTGAGGATGGTTTTATGGGTTTGAGATGGAAAAAGGGAAGTTTTACGGTGGAGGCTTCGCTCATAATGCCCTTTTTGATTCTGCTTATTTTTGTAATGTTGTGCCTGGGACTGTTCTGGCATGACCGGAGCGTGCTTGCTTCCTGTGCGGCAGAACTAGCGGGAAAGGGCGCGTCAAGAAAGTATGAGACAGAGGCGCAGCTGGAGAACTGGCTCAGGACGGAGGCAGCAGGACTTGCGGAGGGACGGCTGTATCTGCTGCAGTTGACGGAGGCTTCCGCAGAGGTTACCGGAGATAAGGTGACAGTGCGTTATGCGGGCCGCACGCCGCTTCTGGGAGGGTTGGAGACCAGGGAACAGGAGAGCGCGCAGCGGCACAATCCGGTGCGCGCTCTTCGGAAAAGCAGGATCATAAAAGAATTGACAGAGTAACGGGCGGATACGGAACCGGTATTTGGCAGGAAAGGTGTAGAGAGATGGAGGTTAGCTACAGACGGGAGCTGGATCATAATTATCTGGTTCTGGAGGAAAAGGAATATCAGGAAAATTATCAGGTGCAGATGCTTCTGAAAAACCGGATACCGGGGTTCCTGGAGTGCCGGATGACGAGAGTAGACAAAGACGCTCTTCTTTATTATGAAATTACCTCCCGGCAGAATCTGAGACTGGTGCTGGAGCGGAAGCGGATCAGCCTTCCGGAGCTGCGAAAGCTTCTGGAAGGACTGGAACAGGCGGCTGCGGTCTGTGAGGAGTATCTGCTGGATGCGGAGCGGATTTTACTGCAGCCGGAGTATCTTTATCTGGATCCGGATACCTGGAAAGTTTGGATTTGTTTTTATCCCTTTGAAACGCAGGAATCAGGCAGAGGGCTGTTAGGACTGGCAGAATATCTGCTGGATCATCTGGAACGGCAGGATTCCGGGGCAGTGACCCTGGGTTATGAATTTTACCGGCTGGCGGGAGAGGAAAATCCTTCTGTCCGAAAACTCCTGGAAGAGTGGGGAGAAGGAGCTACAGAAAAAGAAGCGGAAGGACAGCGTGAGAATCAGGGAGCGGAGGAACAGGAGAAAAGGAAGCAGGAGGCGCGTTATGGGGAAGCTGCGAAGCAGAGTGGCGGGGGAACCGTCTACTGCCGGGAAAATCAGCCGGGAAGCCGGCTGGCGGAGCATTTTCCGGAGTGGGTGGACAGCACCTCCGGCGGCACCGCCTGTCTGGCCGGTCTCAGGGAACCAGGACTTTTTCTGCGGAGCGAGAGTGCTGCATATCCGGATCTGCGGATTCAGAAGGAAAGCTTCCTGGTGGGTAAAAAAAAGGATGCGGTGGACGGCTGGCTGAAGGCGAGGGGAATCTCCCGGATTCATGCTAGAATCTCCCGGGAGGAGGATTGTTACTACCTGACGGATCTCAATTCCACCAATGGAACCTTCTTAAACGGCGGCCGCCTGGGCGTCAATGAAAAAGCCCGCCTGCGGCCCGGCGATTCGGTGGGATTTGCGGACGTCCGGTATGTGGTGGAAGGGTAAAAGAAGCTTGTAGATAACACATAATTCCGCTATACTGATAGTACAGAAAGGCGTGGAACGGAGACACATGAATCATACAAAAGATAAAAGAATAGAGAAGATAAAAAACTGAGGATGCTGCAGATAACAGAAGTTATGCGGCATCCTCAGTTTTTTAAAACCGGTATTCGAACTTATACCAACTCTTTCACGATAGCCAGCAGCTTCTTCACATCCTCAATACGGGTGTTGCCGGTAGCTTTATCAATGATAGAGGAGTATACATGCGGGATCACCTTCTCCACGCCTGCGTTCAGGATAGTCTCCATGATCTCACGGAAGTTATCCAGATCAATACCGCCGGTCGGCTCCATGATAAAGTGGTTTCTCGCGCAGGCCTCAGCTACGGCTTTCATCTCTTCCTTGCACTTCAGTCCGCCCATGGGGAAGTACTTGATGGAGTTGCCGCCCATCTCCTTGATCATGGC
>CAKRTY010000040.1 GCA_934402125.1 uncultured Anaerosacchariphilus sp.
CGCTGGCAGGAAGTAAATATCTCTATGTCCGCGCAAAGACACCGGAGGACAGTACCTATCTGAGCAGCCCGCCCAGGAGATATGAGTTGACCTACCTGACGGAGAAGCCCGCAGGCGTTACAGCCAAGGCTTATGTAAAGGGTCAGGTAATTACCGGCGGTGTGGACTACGGCGACGAGATTGAGCTGATTGAGTTGAAGTCCGCGGAAAACCAGGCAATTATTTTCTATACTACGGACGGAAAACAGCCTTCCTTTACGAAGCTGGCTGCAGGCGACAGCAATATTGCAGAGCTGGATCAGCGGCTGAGCGACGGAACCGCGTCTCTGAACGGAAAGCTGTATCTGAAGCTGAATGGCCTGTGGTATGAATGCGGTGCCGACACCCTTCTCTATAATAAGCAGACGCGTATTGTCGTAGACGAGACCATTTATACGGATAATTATCTGGAGATCAATGCGCAGGCTGTGGTGGAAGGCAAGGTATTCGGAACAACCGACCGGTTCAGCTACGGATTTTCCCTGCGGGAACAGGTAGCGACGCCGGTGGCGTCCGTGGCAAACGGAGCTACCGTTCAGATAGGAGATACGGTGAATCTGATCTGCGGAGAGGTGAACAGCCGGATTTTCTATACAACCAATGGCAGCGCGCCGGTGGTAAACATTGTAAACGGAAAGGTGGAGCTGGGAGCAGAGACGAAGGAATTTATCACGACGCCCATTCAGATTTCCACAGATTTTGCTTCTTACGGAAGCAGTGTCACGATTACAGCGGTAGCCTGTAGATTCAAAGAGTATGCGGCAGGAATGGCCCGTACCAAGCGGGACAGCGAGCTGGCCCGGTATACCTACAGCGTAGGAGCCCAGGCGGCGGTAGAGCCGGTTACTTCGGTTCCGGCTGCCAGCTCAGACAAGCGGACAGAGGTGACCATCGGTTCCAGGATCCGTCTGTTCTCCGCCACAGAAGGGGCTGTGATTTTCTACACGCTGGACGGCAGCGAACCGGCCTTTGATGAGACGACGCTGAAGCCCACCGGATCCAGTACCTTGAAATACGACGCCACCCAGGGCATTACGGTACCGCCCATTACGGACAGCTCCGTGATTACGATTACAGCGGTGGCCTGGTGCGAGGGGCTGGCCAGCAGTAACATATCCAGACTGATTTTCCAGTACCCAGGCGCAGTATCGGCTCCTTACGCCACACCGGCGGCCGGAGCGGTATCGGAAAATACGCAGGTGACCCTGAAGACGGCCACAGAAGGGGCCGTGATCTATTATACAACCGATGGCAGCACCCCTACGGTCAACAGCCATGTGTATGACAGCAGCAATCCATTTGTAATCAGTAAAAATACCACGATCAAGGCTCTGGCAGTTAAGAGTAAGATGGAGAGCGAGGTTGTGACCTTTGCCTATACGGTATCCGAGAAGCTTTCCACACCGCGGGCGTCCATTGAGACTGGATCGGTAGTGGCGGCAGGAACCGTAGTGGAGCTTACCGGTGACAGCGGAGCGACCATTCATTATACGGTGGACGGCAGCGACCCGAAGAAGGCGGACAATCAGAAGGTGCTGATTGGAACCAGCGTGATCCTGAGCGGCAACGCCGGGGACGTCATTACGGTTCAGGCCTATGCCTCAAAGAATGGTTACAGCGACAGTGAAACCGGATATTACAGCTACAGTATCAGCAGCTATGAGGGCGGTATCTTTGCAGACCGGCCCACCGGAAGCACCGTAAAAAACGGCGATGTGATTCAGCTGAATTCCGATGTATCCGGCGCGTCGATGTACTATACCACAGACGGATCTACCCCCACCAGGAGCAGCGCCTCCGGAAGCCGGGTGACGATTCAGGGTACGCCGGGAGAAAATGTTACCGTGAAAGCCATTGCGGTATCGCCGGGTACGGATCGGGCTGTATCAGCGGCGACCTTTACCTATACGATTATGAACCGGCTGGCGGCGCCGACTTCCTCCGTTCCCACCGGAGCGGTATTTACCAAAAAGAGCGCGGTTAAGCTGACGGCGGAGACCGGAAGTATCTATTACACCACAGACGGAACCCAGCCAAGCACAGCCAGCAACCTCTATAAGGACGGCGTGGTGATTACCGGCGCCGTAACCATCAAAGCCATTGCGGTGGCAGAAAATTATGAGCAGTCAGAGGTCAGCAGCTTCACCTACGGCTTCGCGGATCAGGTATCGGCGCCCCAGGCCAGCTACGCCAGCGGCGAGCTGGAGGTCGGTACAGAGGTGGAATTCAGCTGTGAGACCGAGGGAGCCAGTATCTATTACCGGACAGACGGCGCGGATCCAAGCCTGAAGGATAAGGACGGACTGGAGCTTTATACAGGCCCTGTGACGGTCAACCGGGCGACAACCTTTAAGATCATAGCCGTAAAGGAAGAGCTGCAGGACAGCAAGGTGGTGACCGTAGGTTACACTGTGCGGGAGCCGGAGCTTATAAAGAATACAGAGGACACGGATACGGAGCTTGATCAGACCGGAAACGGCAGACTGAAGAGCCGCAGAAGCTTTTCGGACGCTCAGTCGGGCCCCAGCTTCTCGGATGTGGTACTGAAGAACGCAGTTTACGGCGTGGTGGTAGCCTCGAAAGAGGATACGCTTCCGGACGGCGTACAGCTGGACGTGAAACAGGTGCAGGCCTCCGACGCGGCAGAGCGGATGGTAAAGCAGCTGGTAAGCGAAAGCTATGGTATCGTGGACAGCTACGATGTGACGCTTCTGGTGAACGGAGAGGCCGTACAGCCCGACGGAGAGATAGAAATCGGACTTCCGATTCCGGCGGCTTACGAGAATTCCCTGATTCAGGTGGCTTATGTGACGGAGGACGGTTCGGTAGAGCTTTACGAGACCCGCCGTTCCGGCGGAGTGGCTTATATTAAGACCAGACATCTGAGCGTATACGCGATTACTGCCCCGGTGGAATTCGCGGAGGCAGAGAAGGAGACGCCCTGGCTGCTTATCGGCTACAGTGGCGCGGTGCTTCTTCTGGGAATCGGAATCCTGCTCTTATACAGAGCGCGAAAAATAAAGAGAGAGGGCGGAGCAAGGCATGGAGAATAGGAAATATTATTCCTTTGAGCGGAACAATTATTATTACGGGAAAATGCTGACTTCCAGAGATTTCCAGAACGAGCAGTCCTATATGAATGACAAGCGGCGGCTGGAAAACCGTCTGCTGCAGGGCAGCGGTATCGTCTATGGACTCGATGTGGTAGCGGCAGATGATTCCTCGGTGATTCTGCAGTCGGGAATGGCTCTGGACCGGGCGGGACGGGAGATTGTGGTTCCCAGAACCCAGGTTTTGAAGCTTTCCACCATCGATGGATATGAGGAACTGAAGACAGATAGGGCCGTACTCGGTATCGCCTACGCGGAAGAAGATACGGATCCGGTATACGCAGTGATGGAGGCAGAGGGCAGCGGAAAAAGCTACAACCGGAAGAAGGAAAGCTACCAGTTGTTCCTCTGCGACAGAAAAGACTGCGTCCGGGACGGGAAAAAAGAGGATCAGTATCTGAAAAGCAGTCTGATTTACGAGGACGAGGACCTGTATATCACAGAGGAGGTTCCGGCCTTTGTGACGGAGCATACGATTTTAAAAGCCCGGACGAGAATCCGGAAAACCAGTCATGCGCCGGGAGTATGCTCTTTTTACGCAAATGTGACGGCAGAGGGAATGGAGCCCCAAAATTGTGAAATTCACGGGGAGAACATCAGCCTGGAATACGGCGAGGAGATGGTTCTGGAGCAGGAATTCCGTCCGGAGAGCTATATCTTCGGAAAGGAACCGGTGAAGCTTTCCTTCCTGGAAAGCAAGGTAACGAAGTCCGGTGGGGAGGAAAAGGGAAGCGACCTGGTTATGGAAGTGCTTCCGGTTCGCGGCACCCTTCTTTCCTGGCTGCGGCAGACGGGACATGCGGGCGCTCTGGATATCGATCTGGATCGGACCTATGACGAGAAGCTGTGGATCGCGGAGATCCGGCTGATCCGTTCCCAGAGCCATTCCATCATTGAGCGGGTAGATAAGCCGCCCTTTGACCAGTACGTGTGTACCGCGGAACAGCTCTATATTCTGGAAAAGCTGAAGGAGTATCTGGTACCGGAGCAGGAGGCGAAAAGCGCGCCGGGCACGGACCGGATACCGGAGCGCACCGTCGGCGCGGAGCTTCCGATTCGGGAAAAGCGCATGAATTCCAGCGGCGTATTTGAACTGTCCCTGGGAAGCGGCGGAGAAGCCGGAAAGGTTTATTTCTCAGACGAGATCATGCACGGACTCGGAAACGGTCCCGTATGCGTGGAACTGGGAATCGAATATATCAGCAGAGACGCGGCGGCCCAGGGCGATCGGGAAGCGATCATTCTGGGAGACGGCAGTATCTTCGCAGAGGATACGACCATCACCGAGGAGCGGGTTTTCGAGGTGGATCAAGCCATCAAGATTCTTCCGGAGCGGGGCACCTTTATCGTGGGCGTCCGGCCGAAGACGAAGCTTGGCAAGATCGGAATCCGGATCCGGTGGTACGCGTTTAAGCCGGAGGATCTGGAGCAGCGTGTATACAACCGGAAGGAGCAGAAGGGCTGCATTATGCTGCAGCCGGATACGATTGTGCTGGCTCCCAAGGGCAGCGCCCATATCCAGCCGGTATTCATCAATATGCCGGAGGAGGCATTAAGCTATACGCTTCTTGACCCGGAGGGCGGCAAGGTAGATAACAACGGTGTCTATACCGCGCCGGCCCAGGAGGGCGTATACGAAATCAGAATCGAGGCGGTAAGCAATCCGGAGATCTTCACCCATGCGTTTGTGATTGTATCCCAGAAAAATACCGCGGAGTAAGGACAGGTGAGAAAGCATGTTCCCAGCATTGAATATGGAGCTTGAGATCGTGAGGACAGTCCTGAAGAATTCCGTCAACGACATTTATGTCTGCACGGATACCCTGAAGGACACCGGCGTATTTTACACCATGGTTTCCATTCACGATAAGGATTGCCGGAAGATGGTAACAGAAAAACTGAATACCGAACGGATTTTCTTTTCCAACCGTGATTTTATCGGTTCCTTTGTCTATGAAAACAGACTGAATCTGGTATTCCGGTATTATCATGAAAATCTCCTGTCTTTGCTGGGAAGCGTGTATCTGGTGGAATTCGCGGACTGTAAGCGGGCGGCGCTGGGGCTGATTGCAGCCTGTGCCGAGTGCGGGGCCGGTCCGGATCTGGGAAGCCTGCTTCTGAAGGAGCGCAATATCAATATCACCCGGGAGGGCGAGGTACAGTTCAATTATTTCCTGGATTTCGCCCAGCTGAAGCCGGGAATGGAGGAAAGCCGCTACCTGAAGGAGGTGGCGGAGCGGGTATTCGGGATTCTGGAGCTGAATTATAAGGGAAAGTACGAATCGCCCGACAGCTATCCGGGAGACGTGCGGCTGTTCTATATGAAGATGAACACCACAGGCTTCCAGTCCCTGGGCCATATGATATCCACGATCCGGAGTATGCCGGATAAACCGGTGGAAATGCGGGGACTGTTCTGGTGGTTCAAAAGCAGGTTCCGGAGAATCCGGGGATTTCTGTTCCGCAACTCCATGACAGCCTTTCTGACCATTCTGGTGCTGGTGACGCTGGTGTACGGTCTGACACAGTTTTACAGAAGGTACACGGTGCGGAAGGCCTATGAAAGCAATGTAAGCTATAACGGCATCGAATATATCGGAAATGTATATCTGGGAAATGAAGAATAAAGGGGCGCAGCTATGAACAAAGGATTGAGAAGATTATTGCTGGTCATCTGGATACTGGCGGGAGTATACGCAGGGTGGCAGGGCATTCAAAAGAATACGGTTTCTCTGGATTCCTTGCTGGGCTTCTGTACAGCCGCAGAGGGCAGGACAGTTTCCGGCTGGTATGAAGGAAAGGACACGGTCATTGCGCGGATAGAGAAGAACGGCGCTATCAGCGGGACCTACCGGTTCCGGACCGTGAAGAAGTCCACCATGTACAATATCCGGGGTATGGCGGCCGGTGAAACTTATGTCTATGTCCTGCGGGATCGAAAGGACGCCTATACCGGAGAGCTTCTGTCCCAGGAGCTGGTGGTGCTGGATTTTGAGAATCATTTCCGGAAGGAAAAGAAGGTATTTACCCTGACTCCGGAGGAGAATCATACCTTTGGCTGGATCAACGCCACGGGCGATACGATTACCCTGATTTCCACCGATAAAAATGAAACCCAGGCTATCCGCAGCAGCTATGAATTCGGAGCGGTGTTGGACGACACCCTTTCGCTGAAGAATACAAGAACCTATCCCCTGAAGACCGGGGAAGGCGTCTATAAGGCTATGGGCAACAGCACAAATCTGGTCTATATCTCCGATTCGGGCAAGGTATATTTCGCAGATGAGGAAACCGTGTACGAGGTGTATCCGGCCAGAACCCTGGAGACGCTCATGTACCCGACCTTCATTGCCTACGCGGAAAGCGGATACATCTATCTGGGCGAGCATGAGAGCGGAGATATCAGCCGTCTGAATCTGTCGGACGGTTCCGAGGAGACGCTGCTTGGAGGCAGCAGCCCCTTCGGCGGATCCAGTGTGTATACGCCGCGTGATATCGCAGCCATGTCCATGTCGGGGCTCAATACCTTTACGGCCCTGGTGAAGAACGGACAGGACACGGACTTCCATTTCCTGGTATGCGAGGACGGCAGCGGCGCAGTGCTGAACAGTCTGCATTACGGCCCGTTGGCGATTCTCTGGTTCATACTGAAGCAGTGGCTGATCTATGGAGTCATCGCCCTGGCGGCCGTACTGATGCTGGGAATGTTTTCCAGCGCTATCCGGGGCGGCCATACGATTATGGAGCGCCTGCTGAGCGCGACCATTCCGCTGCTGGCTCTGACCATGATTCTGTTTGGTTACATTTCCTTTCAGTATTACGGCAGCGCCATCGACGAGAATTTTGAAAAACAGGTAATGGACGAGGGCAATATGCTGGCGGCTCTCTTCGGACAGGAATCCTTTCAGGAAATCGAATATCCCTACGATTATTCCACAGAGGCTTATCGTTACTTAAGCCAGCAGCTGGCCACCCGCGAGCTCTATACCCGGGTTCTCTATTACGAGAGCGGTGAGATTTACGTGGGTGTGGATAAGAACAGCCCCTGCTTCTACCCCGGCGAGATTCTGATGAATCTTCCGGCGGAGACGTTGTATAAACGGGCGGCTCTTACCGGAGAGTCGGTAAACGGCGTAATTACGGATCAGCAGGGACGGCGTCTGGTGTGTATCACCCCGGTGGGCGGTCTGTCCGGCGAAACCGTGTACCTTCTGGAGACCGGCGTCTATACGGCGAATATTTCAGCTTATACAGCCAACTATGTGAAGGATTTCGCAGTAGTCTGCGCGGCCTTCCTGGTTATCGTACTGGTGATGCTGATGGTGCTGTTTTACCGGATCCTTGCTCCCATCGGAGAAATCAAGCGGGAAATGCAGCTGTTTGCGGACGGCGACCGGAGTATCCGGATCCGCAGTACCTCTGAGGACGAGCTTACAGGTATCACCCAGGTCTTCAATAAGATGGCCGACGATATCAATGTGCAGATTGTCAGTTTGGAGCGGATGAGCGAGACCTATTATCACTTTGTACCGCCCAGTATGATTGGACTCCTGGGACAGGATAATCTGGCTTCCCTGACGCTGGGAAGCAGTGTAAAGGGTAATTTTGCCGTGATGAATGTGCGGCTTTATCCGGAGGAATCCCTGTCCCTGGAACAGAAGGAGGCTCTGATGAACCGGTTCTTTAGTACCGTTAACCGGTTTGCGAAGCAGAGCGAGATGGTTTCGATTGTAGATGACGCCAATCTTCAGAGCATGATCCTGATTTGCAAGGAGGGCGCGGAGGCAGCCGCCCTGGCCGCCCTGACGATTCTGGCCCGGATTGACGCGGAAAACCGTCTCTATGGAGCAGAGGGACAGCTGGACGTGGCCTTTGTGGTGGATCAGACCGATGTATTCTTCGGTATCTGTGGCGACGAGGAGCGTTATATACCGGTGGTGCTGGCTCCGGAATTCGAAAAGCTCCTGGAGCACGCGGAATTCCTGCGGAGCATGGGAAGCCGCTTCCTGATGACAGAAGCAGCCGGAGAAAAGCTGGGAAGCGCCACGAGATACGCGAGACGCTATGTGGGCCGTCTGAAGACGGAGGATCTGGATATCGGTCTTGTGGATATGTATGACGAAAAGGGCGCGGACGAGGTGCGCGTGATGAAACAGAGTCAGCACGCCTTTGACAAAGCCATGGAGCTTTACGAAAAGGGCTTCTACTATGAGGCAAAGAACCTGTACGCGCGGGTATTGCGGGAAAATCCCGGGGATATGGCTGCGAAGTATTATATCTTCCGCTGCGAGGCATTACAGGCAGAAGAGAAGTAACTGGTTGGAGGAAAGAAAGGAATGGGAAGTCTGTTTAAGCTTATAGCAAATGGGATAGCCCGTATGTCTCAGGGAATACAGGGTTCCTATGCTTTCACATTGCTGGGAAAGGCATTTATAAGGCTCCGTACCGCGGTTATGAATCCCTTCCAGAGGGTAGTACGCCGGGTACAGCAGCTCTTCAACGCCAATATTATCACATCCAAGCTGGTAACGCCCATCAATGCAAAGGTCCGGAAGGTTTTAAACGGCGAGGCCAAATCTCCCGAGGATTATTACACAGTTGGAAGATTCTGGATCTCGAAAATGCTGGTTTACCTGCTGATTCTGGCCGGGTGCGCAGCGGTATTTATCTATTTCAACTGGATAGCGGCCCCCCTTTCCGATACTACGGCGTCGGAAAATGTGACCACCACCGTCTACTATGATTACGACGATGTGAAGCTGGGAGAATATACCGGGAAAGCCAATATCCGGGCGGCCAACGGCAAGGTGGTGTATACGGGAGATATTTCCGCAGGTGTGTGCAAGGGCAATGGAAAGCTGTGGAACCAGGACGGTGTGCTGGTATACGAGGGCGGTTTTGAAAACAACTGCTTCAGCGGAACCGGAACCCTGTACGGGGCCAACGGCGCGGCGCGGTACACCGGGGAATTTAAAGACAATCAGTTTTCCGGCAGCGGCGTTCTGTATTTTGAAAACAAGAGCATAGAGTATACAGGCAATTTTGAAAACGGAGCCTTCCAGGGCGAAGGAACCCTCTATAACGAGGACGGAGCCGTAATCTATGAAGGAGAGTTCCAGAACGGCGTCTATCACGGAACAGGCGTCAGCTATTATGACAGCGGCGTGAAGCAATACGAGGGAGAGTTTTATCTGGGACGCTTCCAGGGAAGGGGAACCTCCTATGACGCGTCGGGCCGGAAGCTATTTGAAGGCCAGTTTGCCAGAGGCGGGATTCAGTGCGAGGCGCTTCTGGGAC
>CAKRTY010000041.1 GCA_934402125.1 uncultured Anaerosacchariphilus sp.
TCCATGCCGGAATATCTCCGGGAACTGTCTGTCAGATATCTCTGGATACAGAAGCCGACTCCCGCCACAATCCAGCCATACACCGGCGGCTGCAGCTTCCAGGCCTCCGCAAAGCGCCCAGTCAGTACCAGGCCCAGAGCCCTGGTCATGCCACAGCCCGGACAGGGAATATTCCATAGAATCTGCGCCGGACAGAAACGGTCAAACAGCAGATGGGTCACAAGCCAATACAGACCCAGTCCCGCCAGCGCCGGAAGGAGACTCCGGATATCTTTTCGAAACAGACAAAAGCCCTTTTTTATTCTCTGATACATCTTTTCTTCCTATTCCATAAAATAAGACCGCAGATTTCTCTGCGGTCTTATTGAATATACGGTTTCGTCGGTAAGACTTAAGCCTTTCCAGCACTTCCCAGTACGTCCTGGATCTTGTGAGCAACAACATCCTTTACGTTCTGACGAGCTACGGTCAGGTACTGTCTCGGATCGAAGTAATCCGGATGAGCGAACATAACCTCGCGGATACCTGCTGTCAGGCCCAGACGAAGGTCAGAGTCGATGTTGATCTTGCAAACTGCAGATCTTGCAGCCTCACGCAGCTGATCCTCGGGGACACCGATGGCGTCCTTCAGAGCTCCGCCATGCTCGTTGATGATCTTTACATACTCCTGCGGTACGCTGGAAGCGCCGTGAAGAACGATCGGGAATCCCGGGATCTTCTTCTCGATCTCATGCAGGATGTCGAAACGAAGCTGCGGCTTTGTGCCCGGCTTGAACTTGAATGCGCCGTGGCTTGTACCGATAGCGATTGCCAGAGAGTCAACGCCTGTCTTGTCAACGAACTCCTCAACCTCTTCCGGCTGTGTGTAAGAAGAATCCTCAGCGGAAACCTTTACATCATCCTCGATACCAGCAAGCTTACCAAGCTCTGCCTCTACTACTACGCCGTGAGCATGTGCATACTCAACAACCTTCTTTGTGATCTCGATGTTCTCCTGGAACGGATACTTGGAAGCATCGATCATAACGGAAGTAAATCCACCGTCTACACAGGACTTGCAGATATCGAAATCTGCGCCGTGATCCAGATGCAGAGCGATCGGAATATCCGGGTTCTCGATAACTGCTGCCTCAACAAGCTTTCTCAGATAAGTAGCGTTTGCATACTTTCTTGCGCCTGCGGAAACCTGCAGAATAACCGGGGACTTCAGCTCTCCAGCTGCCTCTGTGATAGCCTGAACGATCTCCATGTTGTTTACGTTGAAAGCACCGATAGCGTAGCCGCCTTCATAGGCTTTCTTAAACATCTCTGTTGTTGTAACTAATGCCATGATTATCTCCTCACTTTACATGATATTTTTAGGATCGTGCTTAGTATACTACAAAATTGCATTTTCAGCAATGCAATTTTTGAAAAAAATGTGTAAATCCGGGCTTTTTGACTATATCATGAGATTTCTGTCATTTTTTCGTTTCCTTCTGGACTTATGCGCCAATCTATGCTACCGTAATACTGGTTGTAACATCATTTTTACTATATTAAATATATGAAAAGGGAGATACTATGGGAGGATTATTTGGCGTCGCATCTAAGGGCGACTGTTTATTTGATCTGTTTTTCGGTACTGACTACCATTCCCATCTGGGAACACGTCGGGGCGGTATGGCTGTCTATGGAGAAAAGGGCTTCGACCGCGCGATCCACAACATTGAGAACACCCCGTTCCGTACCAAATTTGACCGGGATATGCAGGAAATGAAGGGAAATCTGGGCATTGGCTGTATCTCAGACTATGAGCCCCAGCCGCTTCTGGTGCGTTCCCATCACGGCACCTTCTCCATCACTACCGTAGGCCGCATCAACAACGCTGCGGAACTCACCCGTCAGATCTTCGACCGGGGAAATGCCCATTTTCTGGAAATGAGCGGCGGCGATATCAATCCCACGGAGCTGGTAGCAGCGCTGATCAATCAGAAATCGAACCTCATCGATGGAATTCACTACGCCCAGGAAGTGATTGACGGCTCCTTAAGCTTTCTTATCCTGACTCCCAAGGGCATCTACGCAGCCCGTGACCGTCTGGGACGGACGCCTCTGGTTATCGGCAAAAAGGAAGACGCTTACTGCGTGTCCTTTGAGGATTTCGCCTATCTGAACCTGGGCTACGATACCGAACATGTCCTTGGCCCCGGCGAGGTGGACGTCATCACCCCGGAAGGCTATAAGACCCTGATTACCCCCGGAAAGGATATGAAAATCTGTACCTTCCTGTGGGTATATTACGGTTATCCCTCCAGTACCTATGAGGGCTTAAGCGTAGAGAAAATGCGTTACCGCAGCGGAGAACTGATGGCGAAGCGCGATACGGTAAAGCCCGACACAGTAGCCGGAGTCCCCGATTCCGGTCTGGCAGCAGCCATCGGCTACTCCAACGCTTCGGGAATCCCGTTCTCCCGTCCTTTTATCAAATACACCCCTACCTGGCCCCGGTCCTTTATGCCGACCATCCAGAGTAAACGGAACCTGATCGCAAAGATGAAGCTGATCCCGGTACACGACCTGATCGAGGGCAAGAGCCTGCTGCTGATTGACGACTCCATCGTCCGCGGTACCCAGCTGAGCGAAACCACGGAATTTCTGTACCACAGCGGCGCTAAGGAGGTTCATATCCGGCCTGCATGTCCGCCCATCCTGTACGGCTGCAAGTACCTGAACTTCTCCCGATCCACCTCGGAAATGGAGTTAATCTCCCGCCGTGTCATCGAGAAGCTGGAAAATGGTCATGTTACCGACGAAATTCTCAAGGAATACGCAGATCCGGAATCCGAGCGCTACGAGGCCATGCAGGAAGAAATCCGTAAGCAACTGAATTTTACCAGCTTGCGCTTCAACCGCCTGGACGATCTGATCGAAGCTACCGGCCTGGATAAATGCAAACTCTGCACCTACTGCTGGGACGGCCAGGAGTAAGGACAGAAAACACTGAATCATACAACAGATAACACACCCCGCCTGCGGCGCCAATTCGCCCGACAGACGAGGTGTGTTTTTCTGGTCTATTTTCCTATTTCATAAAAAGAAAAGGCGCTGCTCACCGGCAAGCCGGAAAACAACGCCCTTTCTGGGATTTCAGGTTATCATAACCATCGCCTATCATACTCTCCGAAGAGAGATATAAGCCATTATGTAATTCTCAAATACCTTAGAAGATTCCTACCAGTGCTCCCAGCAGACCTACTACCAGCAGAAGTCCGATACAAGCAACCGGAGTCCAGCCTTTCTTCTTAATCAGGAAGTACAGACCCAGTGTGATGGTCAACGGAATCAGCTTCGGCAGAACGCCGTCCAGAATGCTCTGGATAACGATCGGGCTGTCGCCGTTTGCAATCTCAAGAGCTACTGTTGTTCCACCGTAGTTAGATGTCAGAGCACCTACGATGAATACACCCAGCATGGAAGCTGCACGTGTAAACTCTTTTGCGTTTGCGGTCAGAAGCTCGATTGCCTTGGAACCAAGCTCGTAAGACCAGTTCATCAGCCAGAAACGAACTGCCATCTGAACGATGTTGAAGATCAGAAGGAACAGGATAGGTCCTGCAAGGGAGCCGTTAATAGCCATATTCGCTGTAATACCAGCGGTAATCGGAACCAGAGTGAACCAGAAGATAGCGTCTCCGATACCACCCAGGGGTCCCATAGCTGCAACACGTACGGAACGAATCATGTTGATGTCAGCCTTCTGCTGCTCCAGAGAAAGTACAATACCCATTACGAATGTTACCAGGAACGGATGAGTATTGAAGAACTCCAGGTTGTGCTGCATAGAAGCTGAAAGGTCTTCCTTATCGGTATGGATTTTCTCCAGTCCCGGAAGGATACAGTAGAGCCATCCTGCTGCCTGCATTCTCTCATAGTTGAAGGATGCCTGCAGATTCAGAGAACGCCATACCATTTTGTTCAGAGTTTTCTTATCAAGCGGCTGAGCCGGTGTTAAATTCTTGTAAGTTGTAGCATTAGATGCCATCCTCTTCACCTCCGTTTCCACCATTTCCAGCGTTCTGCTTAATAGCAACGCGTGTCTGGAAATCGTACAGTGCAATTGCAATACCAACAAAAGCAATCAGGAGCAGAGCCGAACCGCTCAGTTCCGGAATGTAGCCAATGATAGTTGCAAGTGCGAAGCCTGCGAAATAAATTCCCCACAGGTCGTTGGAAAGCATGATACGAAGCAGGATAGCAAATCCAACGAAACGCATCATTCCACCAGCAGTGCTGAGACCAGTCATGATCCAAGCGTATTTCTCAGAAATAGCGGTCAGGGTCTCGCCAAGTGCGCTTCCGCCGAGCAGACCAGCTACACAAACGATAGCGAACAGAAGTCCCAGAGCGCCCATAGCCAGGTAGTTCAGACGAACGATACCCTTTGTATCTGCGTTCTCTGCCATCTTGTCTGCTGTAGACATCAGCGGAGACATAACGGTGAACAGAATGGTTACCATGTACTGTCCGATCAGAGCGAAGGGAACAGCCAGACCAACTGCTGCACTGGTATCAAGACCGGAAGAGATAGCGAATACAGTAGCCATGATTCCACCAACTACGGCGTTAGGCGGCTGAGCTCCACCAACCGGCATGTTACCGATAGTCATTAACTGATAAGTACCACCTACGATAAGACCTGTCTGCAGGTCACCAAGGATTGCTCCGATGACTGCTCCTGTTACGATAGGCTGGTACAGAGATTCCAATAAGTCGAACTGGTCGATGGCCACGATGAAGGACCATACAGCAACCAGTAAAATCTGAATTGCATTAAAACTCATGATTTATACAATCTCCTTTCCAATAAGTATAAAGCTGCTTAAAATCCCCCTCATAGGAATTCACAACTTATTTGAACAGCTTCTCAATGTTCTCCGCTGCCTCGGTCGGAACACGACGAATCTCGAGCTCCACACCCAGATCACGAAGCTTTGCAAATGCAGCTACATCTGCGTCGTCTACAGCTACAGAGCCTGCAACCTGACGCTTGCCATCTGCCATATGCATGTTGCCGATGTTTACCTTCTTAATCGGCACGCCGCCTTCTACCAGCTTCAGTACATCCTGCGGATTCTCACATACGATGAAAATCAGCTGCTTATCAGATGCCTTGTGAATGGTAGAGATGGTCTTTTCAATGGTCCAGTAACGCATGGAAGCATAAGCCGGAGCTGCCATATCCATCAGTCCCTGACGAAGCTTGTTTCCAGCTACTTCATCATTGGCAACCAGGATTAAGTTAGCGCCGATGCTACCGCACCACTGTGTTGCAACCTGTCCGTGAACCAGACGGTTGTCAATACGTGTTAAAACGATATTGGGCATTTTCATTCCCTCCTTGTTATGATGTACCCCGAAAATCCCCTTCAAGGTGACTTTATTATATATCCTTTTGCTTGCTTTGTATTTGTAGTTTTTAGTTGAGTTCGTGTTGTTTTTAGTTTCTGTTAATCAAATTTATTCTTTTTTTATAATTGTTTTAGGGTTTTCTGGACATCTTGACCAAAAAAAGGTATAATACGTTCTATATATGGAGGTAATTTATGCAATTAAAGACATCCAGCCTGGAATTTGAACGTTTTGGTTCTATCTATGATCAACCTGTTTCCCAGAATGAAACCGGCATGATCAGCCGTGAGCTGCATCTGATTGCCAAGAGGAGCCTGAATCAGCTCTATCACTTCGACTGTGAAGTATACCTGGAGATCGAGGACGGTATGGCTGTCCTTATCGTAGGGGAAACCCTCGACTCTGGTAAGCTGCAGGAATTTGCGGTTCACCGTAATGTAAAGCTGAAACCCGGATTGTACTGGAATCTGATTGCGGTCACTTCCAATATGACCTGCAAGATGATCGCCACTTCCGATTACAGCTATTCTCTGGAGACCCTGTCCTCCCCCTACCTGTTCCGCCGGATTCTTCCCCGCGTGCGCATCAGCGAAATTCTCGGATATTATTACAATATCCGGAATTCGGGCTATTCCTTTAAAGGAGAGACACACGGATATTTTGAGCTGACCTATGTGGATCGGGGCGAGCTGCTCACGGAAGTGGAAGGAAAGAGTTATACTATCCGGGAAAAAGAACTGATGATCTACGGTCCCGGCCAGTTTCATACGCAGAACATTGCCGAAGGACATTCCTGTTCTTATGTGACGATTATCTTTGATATGGAAACCATCGTCTACGATGTGGAGAGTACCCATTACGAGCTGTTGCTCAACAAGGTCTTTTCTTACGATAAGAAGATTTATACGCTGATCAAGACCTTCGTATCAGAGAGCACTTCTGAGATTCCTTATATGAACAGCCTGATGCTCTGCCTGCTGCAGGAGACCATTATCCGGCTGCTGCAGTCTGAATTTATCGGCCAGAAGTCCGAAAAACCGGTCACTACGGCCCGGCAGCATTATGAAGACGAGCTGTTGGAGAAGATTCTTACTTATATTGATGAGACGCTCTATGAGCCTATCACGATTGCTGAGATCTGTCAGAAGTTCTCCATGTCTCGTTCTTCCCTGCAGATCCTGTTCAAGGAAAATATGGACATGCCGCCCAAAAAGTATATCAATGAGCTGAAGCTGGAAAAGAGCCGCCAGATGATTTGTGAAAACAAGTACACCATCAGCGAAATTGCCCTGATGCTCGGCTTCAATTCCATCCATTACTTTTCCAGGGCTTTTACCCAAAAGTACAACATGGCGCCCAGCGAGTACGCCAAAACCATTTATAAATCCTAAGAGAAAAACGGATACAAAAAACGGAGGCCTCCCCAATCGGGAAAAGCCTCCACTTTTTTATACTTTTTAATTTTCCAGAGACTGGATTGCAAACCGGGAAATCTTAATGACGGTTCCCTTTGCCACCTCGACATTGACGGTCTCATCTTCGATTCCTACAACCTTACCGTAGATTCCGCCTCCAAACATAACCTGACTGCCAATCTTCAGCTCTGTGTGTACTTCTGTAAGCTCTGTACGGCGCTTCCGCACGTTTCTTGCGGAAATGACAGCCAGTACCAGGGCAATCACGCCCATGATAACTGCCAGTGTGATACAGGTCCAGCCAATTACTTCCCAGTTCATTCTCATACTTAGATACCATCCTCTTCTGTGTCGTCATTATGCTCGGCCAGCTCAAACCGGATGATGTAATCCTTTCCGGTCGGGATCAGAGCCTCTGCCATCTCCAACGGATTCTCATAGATAGCCATGGACATGGAGCCCTCAATCAGCATCGGCAGGTTGGAGCCTGCGATAACCTCGATCGCCTGATCCGGTCTTGCGAACTTGCACTCTACCGCTGTCTTGAAGGGTGAACCTCCTGCCAGGTCGGAAAGTACCAGTACGCCGTCGCAGTTTTTCAGTCTGTCGAAAGCCTGATTCAGGTTGTGTGCCAGTGTCTCTGTGGAGTGGTCTGCCTCGAAATCCACATACTCAATGTTCTCTGTATTGCCGGTGATCAGGCGCAGGCTGGAGCCCAGTCCTGTTGCGAAATGACCATGTCCGGTAATCAGTAATCCTACCATATTCTTTGTCCTCCAGAAATTATTTTGTGTACGGATACAGGGTTACACCCTTCACAACACGGTTTACCTCACCTGTCGGGCAGGGATTGTCCGGTGTGATACCTAAGGACAGAGATTTCAGGACTGCCAGAGTCTGAGCAAAGGTAATGTAATTGAAGCCAAGCAGTACGTTCTCCAGAGACTGACCGATATGCATCTCTACGGTATAGTCTACCAGACCTTTGATCGCTTCGCAAGGAGTATTCATAACAGCTACGATGCGGTTCTTCTTTCTCTGGGGTCCCATTTCCTTAATCAGGTCGATCTCGTACTGTCTCTGATACTCGTTGTCGCTTAAGTATACAACAGTCAGTGTACGGTCATCGATAATGGACTTCGGACCATGACGGAAACCAAGCGGTGTATCGAACATGGTTGCCACCTTACCTGCTGTCAGCTCCAGCATCTTCAGCGCAGATTCCTGGGATACACCCTTCAGGCTTGCGGTTCCCAGATATACGATACGATTGAAATCGAACTCGTCTACGATCGTCTTTGCAACGGTCCAGTTCTGATCCAGGAATACTTCTCCTGCTGCAGCGATTTTCTCAACTGCCTCGCAGATCTCGTCCAGGCGATCCAGGTTGAATGCCAGGTAAGTTGCCAGATACATATTGGAGAAGCTGGAGGTCATAGCGAAGGACTGGTCATGCGTCTCCGGTGTCAGGTTGATAGCAAAGCAGTTATGTCTGTCATTTGCCAGCTTGGAAAGTGTTCCCTCATGGTTGCAGGTTACGAACAGATGATACAGGTTCTTGCAGACTGCCTCAGCGTTCTCTACTGCGCCCAGGGACTCCGGTGAATTTCCGGAACGTCCGAAGCTTACCAGAATGGTCGGCTTGGTTGCGGAAAGGAAGCACTCCGGTGACGGAACCAGGTCTGTGGTTCCGAAGGACTTTACCTTATAATTATACTTCTGATTCAGCGCCTGATACAGAGAGTTTCCTACGAACTCACTGGTTCCTGCTCCGGTCAGAACGATATCGAAATCATCCTGCTTTACAACCTGATCGATAAACTTCTGAAGCTCATCCTTGCATGCCTTAATCTGCGCGCAGGTTTTTCTCCAGGTGGAGGGCTGCTGATGGATCTCAGTCAGAGTAAATGTGGAAGATGTTTCTTTCATTTTTTCATCGGTTACATTGAAAATGGTCATCTCATTTTCCCCCTTATTATGATATTTGTTTGTTGTGGGTTTGGGCACACCTCTTGTGGGTTCCCGTGTCTGATATCATTATATAGCACACCATTTTCAAAAAACAATACAGGTACTAAAACTCATAATCTTTGTCCTAAAAAATGCAAATTCAATTTAAAAACGGGTGTTATAATAGGATTAGAACACATTTACGAAATAAAACAGGAGGGAATTTTTATTATGTTGATTCAGAGTAAAAAGGTTTGGATCGCAGATCAGTTTATTGCTGCAGAGCTTGAGATCGAAGACGGAAAGATTACAGAAGTTCTTCCTTATGGAAGTAAACCCGCTGATAAGGATTACGGCGATCTCCGCATCGTTCCGGGCTTTATGGATATCCACTGCCACGGCGCGTTCGGCTTCGACACCAACGACGCCAATGAAGCGGGGCTTCGCAACTGGACGAAAAATATCGTAACCGAAGGCGTGACCTCATTTCTGGCAACCACCATTACCCA
>CAKRTY010000042.1 GCA_934402125.1 uncultured Anaerosacchariphilus sp.
ATAAAGAAAGCGTGAAAAATATGGAAAAAGTAAAAAATACCCAGGCAGTCGAGCCGCTCGACCGCAATAAAAAAATCTATGTGGCAGGTCACCGGGGGCTGGTGGGAAGCAGCCTGGTGCGCTGCCTTCAGAAGGCAGGATTTAAAAACATTGTCACCCGTACCCATGACGAGCTTGATCTGACCCGGCAGGCCGATGTGGAAGCCTTCTTTGCTGAGGAAAAGCCGGATTATGTCATTCTGGCCGCGGCAAAGGTGGGAGGCATCCATGCCAACGACACCTACCCGGCGGATTTTATCATGAAAAATCTGCAGATTGAGACCAATGTGATTGACGCAGCCTATAAAAACCAGGTGCAGAAGCTTTTATTTCTGGGAAGCTCCTGTATCTATCCCCGGGACTGTGCCCAGCCTATCCGGGAGGAATATCTCCTGAGCGGTTATCTGGAGAAGACCAACGAGGCCTACGCCCTGGCAAAAATTGCGGGTCTCAAAATGTGCGCCTTCTATAACCGCCAGTACGGCACCCATTACATCAGCGTCATGCCCTGCAATCTCTACGGAATCAACGACAACTTTGCCCTGGAGAATTCTCATGTGCTTCCGGCTCTGATCCGCAAGTTCCATGAGGCGAAAATCAACCAGGCGCCCACTGTCACGGTCTGGGGCAGCGGAAAGCCCTTACGGGAGTTCCTGAACGTGGACGATCTGGCAGACGCCTGCCTGTATCTGATGGACCACTATGACGGCGACGATTTCTTCAATGTGGGCTACGGCCGGGAGGTCACGATCCGGGAGCTGGCGGAGCTGGTGAAAAAGGTGACCGGCTATGAGGGAGAGATTGTCATGGATCCGACGAAGCCGGACGGAACGCCGAGAAAGCTGACAGATATCAGCCGGATCCGCGCTACTGGCTGGGAACCGAAGATTGATCTGGAAACGGGGCTCAGACAGACCTATGAATGGTTTTGTGAGCGATATGAGACGGGAGATTTTGCACAGAGATGAAACCGCGGAAGCTGACGCCGATTCGAAAAGAATATATCTGGGGTACCGAGGACTGGATGCTCTCCTGGTTGAACGAGGGACTGGAACAGGTGCCCCTGCTCATTAAAATCATCAAAGCCCGGGAGGCCCTGTCGGTACAGGTGCACCCGGGCAATGACTTTGCAGAGAAAACCGAGCACAAGAGCGGCAAGACGGAGATGTGGTATGTGCTGGACTGTGAGCCGGGAGCCTACCTCTATTATGGCCTTAAGCATAAGATATCCGAAGAGGAATTCCGCAAGCGGATCCGGAATCAGACCATTCTGGAGGTCTGCCGGAAAATGCCGGTGAAAAAAGGCGATGTGTTTTATATTCCCGCAGGCCTACTCCATGCCATCGGCGCAGGCATTACGGTGGCAGAGATTCAGCAGAGCTCGGACGTAACCTACCGGGTCTATGATTATAACCGGGAAAATGCCAATCACGAAAAACGACCGCTGCATATCGAGAAAGCCGCGGAGGTGGCGGGCTTCATGCCGCCGCTGGCCGGGCATCGTCCCATGGGCCCCCGGATTCAGAAAAACGGATATTCCAGAACTTTGTTAGTGCAATGTCCGTATTTTGTGGTACAATTATATGAGATATGTGAAAGCATGAGCGGCGATACCGCCGGAGGCTTTCAGTCTCTTCTGATTCTGGAGGGGGAGGGCGTCTTAAAGACCCGTTTCGGGGCGATGCCCCTGGCGGCAAGCAACAGCATTTACCTTCCGCAGGAGACAGGCGATTATCAAATCATCGGAGCGTTACAGCTTCTCCGCTCAACTGCGGAGTAATTACTGTTCACAGGTATCGCGAAGCGTGTTACTGAGAACGGAGTGAACAGTAACATGAAAGTGAGGTATAACATGAATCTGAAATTTGGAACAGGCGGCTTACGCGCAACCATGGGTCCGGGACCGGACCATATGAATCTGGAAACCATTCAGGAGGCAACCCTGGGAGTAGCAGCTTACGCGAAGGAGCAGAGTGAAAAGCCCAGCGCGGCGCTGGCCTATGACAGCCGAAACCACTCAGAGGAATTTGCCAGAGAAGCGGCCAGAGTACTGGCGATGCAGGGCGTTCAGGCTTATATCTACCCGAAGCTGATGCCGACCCCGACCCTTTCCTTTGCGGTGCGCCATCTGAAGACCACCGTGGGAATTGTGGTGACGGCAAGCCACAATCCGCGGGAATACAACGGATATAAGGTATACGACTCAGACGGCTGTCAGGTGACAAGCGAGGCGGCAGACCGGATTCAGCAGCATATCTGGGACGCGGATAAGAGCGTGGCCCGGGGCGGCAAAACCTTTGAGGAGTATGTGGAAGAGGGTCAGATTGTTCTGATTGACGAGAAGGTGCTGAAGGCGTTTCTTGCAGCGATTATTCGTAAGCGGACCAGAAAAGAGCTGACGGCAGGGCTGAAGGTGGTCTATACGCCGCTGTACGGCGCAGGCCTGATCCCGGTCACCAGCATTCTGAAATACATCGGCGTCAAGGATCTGCAGATCGTGACGGAGCAGGCGAAGCCCAACGGGGATTTTCCCACCTGCCCTTATCCGAATCCGGAATCCCCGGACGCGCTGAAGCTCGGTCTGGAGTGGTGTAAGAAGACAGACGCGGATCTGCTGATTGCCACGGATCCGGACAGCGACCGCCTGGGCGTGGTGGCGAAGAAGGGCGACCGCTATGAGCGGCTGAATGGCAACGAGGTAGGCGTACTTCTGTTTGAGTATATTCTGCGCTGCAGAAAGGCAGCAGGAATCCTGCCGGAGCATCCGGTAATGGTTCGGACTATTGTAAGCACCTCCATGATTGACCGGATTGCAGAGGATTACGGGGTCGAAGTGATACAGACCCTGACCGGCTTCAAATGGATCGGCGAGCAGATCTGTAAGCTGGAAAAGGCAGGTCAGGAGGAACGCTATGTCTTCGGTTTTGAGGAAAGCTGCGGCTATCTGATCGGCAGCTACGTTCGGGATAAGGACGCCGTAGGCGCGGCTATGCTGTTTTGTGAAATGGCGGACGCCTACAAGGCTGAGGGCAAGACGGTCTGGGACGCTCTGGAGGATCTGTACGCCAAGTACGGACATTACGAGACAGGGCTTAAAACCTATGAATTCAACGGTGCCGAGGCAGATAAACGTATGGCGCAGATCCGGGAAGGACTTCAGAGCCCGGAGGGCATGAAATTCGGCGGATCCAAAGTGTCCCGTTTCAAAGACTACAAAGATGGGATCGAGGGCTTCCCGGTCTCCAATGTTCTCCAGATGTGGATGGAAGACGGCAGCGAAGCAGTGATCCGGCCGTCGGGAACAGAGCCGAAGATTAAGGTATATACGGAAAAAGTAATAAAATAACCATATGGACATTCAGAAACTTTTAACGCAGGTAAAAAATAATGAAATTACGATAGAGCAGGCGGAGGCCGAACTGAAAAACCTTCCTTATGAGGATCTGGGTTTCGCAAAGCTGGATCACCACAGAAAGATCCGGCAGGGGTTTGAAGAAGTGGTATATTGCCAGGGCAAGACGACAGAGCATCTGGTAAAAATCTATCAGACGCTGAGCGGAGAAGGCATCGATGTGCTGGGTACAAGAGCCACAAGAGAACAGTATGAGGCTGTGAAGGCTGTGCTGCCCGGTGCTGTCTGGGATGAAGTCTCCCGTGTCTTGAAGGTGGAGACACGTAAAAAAGAGGCGATGGGGCAGATTGTAGTCTGTACTGGCGGAACCGCGGATATTCCGGTGGCAGAAGAAGCGGCCCAGGTGGCGGAATTCTTTGGAACAAAGGTTATACGTCTCTATGATGTGGGTGTGGCCGGTATCCACAGGCTCCTTTCCAATCTGTCAGCCTTTGAGGGAGCGAGCTGTGTCATAGCAGTAGCCGGTATGGAAGGGGCGCTGGCCGGAGTGGTGGCGGGACTGGTAGACGTACCGGTTATCGCAGTTCCTACTTCTGTGGGCTATGGCGCGAATTTTGGCGGTTTGTCAGCACTTTTAACCATGCTGAATTCCTGTGCCAACGGAATTACTACCGTGAACATCGACAACGGCTATGGAGCGGCTTACGTGGCGACCCAGATTAACCGACTGGCCTGCAAAAGCAGATGTTCCGGAGAAAAAACAGTGGAGGAAGAGACCGATGCATAATGGAAATACATTATACCTGGAATGCCGTTCCGGTATCAGTGGAGACATGACGGTGGCGGCTCTTCTGGATCTGGGAGCTACGGAAGAACATCTGCGGGAAGAGCTTCGGAAGCTGCCGGTGGACGGCTATGAGATTCAGGTGAAAAAAGTGGTGAAAAGCGGCCTGCTGGTCAGCAATTTTGATGTAGTACTGGAGCATGAGGTTCCGGCGCATACGCATGAGCATACACACGAGCACGGTGACAGTGAGGTACATGCACATTCCCATGAGCACGGGCATGACGAGGCAAACAGTCACGATCACATGCATCCGCACATACACCGCAGCTGGTCAGATATTGAAAAAATGCTGTTGGAATCGGAGTTGAAGCCCCGGGTAAAGGCGCTGTCCCTGCAGATGTTCCACACTGTAGCAGAGGCAGAGGCGAAGGTACATGGAAGAACGATAGAAGAAGTGCACTTTCATGAGGTGGGAGCTGTGGATTCTATTGTGGATATTGTGGGTACGGCAGCCTGTCTGGATGAACTAAATGTGGATAAGATTCTGGTATCCGAGCTGACGGAAGGGTGCGGACATGTCCGCTGCCAGCACGGCATGCTGCCGGTACCGGTACCGGCGGTTCTGGAGATTGCGGCAGCTCATCACCTGACCCTGCACCAGATCGATCAGGAGGGAGAGATGGTGACACCCACCGGAGCAGCCATTGCAGCGCTGTCCGAAGGACAGTGTCCCGGCGCTTATTGTGTGAAGAAAATTGGTATGGGAGCAGGAAAGCGGGAATATAAGACTACGAATATTCTCCGGGCCATGCTGATTGAGGAAAAATAGAGAAGCCTATAGAACCCACGGGAAAAATCCCGTGGGTTTTTATCAAAATCCGGCGATCACGCCTGCGAATACTTTCATCACGCCGGCCAGCACCATCACCAGAATCGGATTCAGCTTACACTTCTGAAGCAGTACCACGCAAATCAAAAAGATAAGGACCAAATCCCAGTTGGTTCCGGCCAGCGAAACGGCAGAACTGCTTCCCCAGAAAGCCGTAATCAGAATGGAGATTCCGGCGGAGGCAATCAGAGCCACCACCGCGGGGCGGAGAGAGCCTAAGATACCCTGCAGCAGAGACAGATTCCGGTATTTCAGATAAAGGGCCGCAATCAGTGTGACGATGATACAGGAGGGCAGGATACAGCCCATGGTCGCTACAAGGGCTCCCGGCACACCAGCGATTTTAATTCCCACGAAGGTGGCGGAATTGATGGCGATAGGCCCCGGCGTCATCTGGGAAATCGTAATGAGATCCGTAAATTCCGCCATAGACAGCCAGTGGTACTTCGTTACCACCTGAGCCTGAATCAGAGGCATGGCTGCATAGCCGCCGCCGAAGCTGAAGGCTCCGATTTGCAGAAAGCTGAAAAAAAGTTCCAGTAAAATCATTTCCCAGAGCCCTCCTTTTTTCCTATCAGTAGCGTACGCAGCGCTCCGAACAGACCGCAGGCCAGAATAATGTAGACTACATTAACGCCAAATACACAGGAAGCGAGAAAAGCGCCCAGCATAATCAGCAGCGATACGATGCTTTTACTATGTACGATACCGGAGCCCATATCATAGACCACGGAGGCGATAACTGCGCCCACACCGGCCTGCATACCCTGAAGCAGCTGACTGATGATGGCATTATCACGGAAGGCCTGATAAAATACGGAAATCACCGAGATAATCAGAAATGGCGGAATAATCGTTCCCAGAATAGCCACCAATGCGCCGATTAGTCCAACCAGCTTAAAGCCCACGACGATGGCGCCGTTTACGGCAATGGGTCCCGGCGCGGACTGGGCGATAGCCACCAGATCCAGCATTTCGTCCTCTTCGATCCAATGATATTCATCTACAAATTTCTTCTTCATCAGCGTTACGATCACATACCCGCCGCCAAAAGTGAAAGCACTCAGATAAAGAGTTGAAATAAATATTTTCCATAAGACATTCTTTTTCGTTTCCATAAAAAACCTCCTACACAACCAGTATAAGGATTCTTGACATATATGTAAAATAGTATTATTTTATAATTATTATAATAAATTCATTATAAAGGAATGAAATCATGACGCTCAGACATATGAAAATCTATGTAACGGTATTTCAGCATTGCAACATTACCCGCGCGGCTGGGGAGCTTCATTTGGCGCAGCCGTCGGTGAGCCTGGCGGTAAAGGAGCTGGAGGAGTATTACGGCGTGCAGCTTTTCGAACGGCGGGGACGGCGGATTCTGCCCACCGAGGCAGGGCGGGAATTCTACGGCTACGCCCTACATATCGTCTCCCTTTTTGATGAGATGGAGACGCGTATCAAAAACTGGGATAAGATTGGGACGCTGCGCATCGGTACCAGCATCACCATCGGCACGCATATTCTGCCGGATTTGCTGCACCGTTTTCAAAAGCAGTATCCGGAAGTGCGGATTGAGACAGAAATCAATAATTCTTCCATTATAGAACAGCGGGTACTGGACAACGCCATTGACATCGGCCTGATTGAAAACCAGCCGGAGCATGGGGATATCCATGCGGCCGCCTTTATGCAGGATGAGCTCTGCGCGATCGTTCCTCCGGGACATCCGCTGGGCAGACGAAAAAAAGTAACGCTGGAGCAGCTGGCAGAAGCGCCGTTCCTGATGCGGGAAAAGGGGAGCGCAGGCAGAGAAATTCTGGACGCAGCCTTTGAACTCCTGCAGAAAAAGATCCATCCGGTTATGGAAAGCGTCAGTACACAGGCGATCGTAAAGGGCGTGTCGGAAGGGCTGGGAGTGGCCGTACTGCCGTATCTGCTGGTCAGACGGGATATCGAGGAGGGCGTTGTGGAGCAGGTTCCGCTGGCAGAGCCCATCGAACGGAATCTGAACATCATTTACCATAAGAGCAAATATCTGACGGGAAATATGAATGCCTTCATGGAGTTATGTAAACAATACGGAGAGGGAAAAGAAGCGGATATAAATCCGGAACCATTTGCGCTCCGGGATAGTATCCCGAAAGAAGAACCCACAGACGGGCTGTGGGTTCTGGAAAGCAATATTGATGACTGCACCGGGGAGACGCTTGGATACACCCTGGATCTTCTGTTTGAGGCCGGAGCCCGGGACGCCTGGTTTGCGCCCATTTTCATGAAGAAAAACCGCCCGGCTTACAAGCTGTCCGTTCTCTGCGAGGAAGAAAGGATCCGCGATCTGGACGCGATCCTCTTCCGGGAAACCACCACGATTGGCGTCCGGCGTTACCGGGTGCAGCGGGATATCCTGAAGCGCCGATTCCTGGAGGCCAGGACTCCGGACGGAACGATCCGTGTCAAGGTATGCGAGCTGCCCGGGGGCGGTGAAAAATACTACCCCGAATACGAGGACGTAAAGCGGATCGCCCGGGAGACCGGAAAGGGATACCGGGAAGTGTATGAGATGGCGCAGCAGGCAGTAAGCCTAGACCGCGTCCGGATGCCGGGTCAGCTTCACCACGGTTCCGCCAAGCAGAAACAGGGCAATCAGGTTGGGGATCGACATAAGACCGTTGAAGGTGTCGGCAACGCCCCAGAGGATGCCCAGATCCACGGTAGCTCCGAGGACGGCCACCGCTGAGTAAATCACCATAAAGGGCTTATTTACCCGGGAGCCGAACAGGAACTCGATACAGCGGGTGCCGTAGAGTCCCCAGCCGATAATCGTGGACAGGGCGAAGCAGCACAGGGCAATCGCAGTGAAGATGGAAACCCAGCTTCCGTAGGTGGAGGTAAAGCCGCTGATGGTCAGCTCCGCGCCTGCCGCCGTTCCGAAGCCGACCGGGACGCCACTGCAGAGGATGACAAGGGCTGTCATGGTGCAGATCAGAATCGTATCCATAAATACTTCAAAGATGCCGAAGTAACCCTGGTTTACCGCAACCTTGGTATCCGCTGCCGCATGGGCGATGGAACCAGTACCGAGACCGGCCTCGTTGGAGAAGATACCGCGGGAGAAGCCATTTTTCATGCTCAGGAAAAAGGTGCCGACCGCGCCGCCTGTCAGGGCAGAGGGGCTGAAAGCTCCCTTGAAAATCGAAGCGAAAACAGCCGGGATATTCTGAATATTCAGGATGATGACGCCGATAGCCAGGAGAATATAGAACAGGGCCATAAAGGGAACCAGCCGTTCGGTTACCTGGCCGATCCGCTTGATACCGCCCAGCAGAATCAGCGCCACAACCACCGCAATCAGGATGCCGAGCAGCAGGTTCATGGTCTGAATAAACGTATCGGAGACAGCGGAGTAGCTGAGCACCGCCGTGTCGATGGCAGTGGTAATGGTATTGACCTGGGTCGCGTTGCCGGTACCGAAGACCGTCAGCACGCCAAGAAGCGCGTAGATACAGGCCAGCCACCGGAACTTCGGTCCGAGACCATTTTTGATATAATACATGGGGCCGCCGACCCAGTCGCCCTTTTCATTCTTCTCCCGGAAATGAACCGCCAGGGTAACCTCGGAAAATTTGGTACACATACCGAGCAGGGCTGAGCACCACATCCAGAACACCGCGCCGGGACCGCCCAGAGCGATAGCTCCCGCCACGCCTGCGATATTACCGGTGCCGACGGTAGAAGCCAGAGCCGTACAGACCGCCTGGAAGGGGGTTACCGCGCCGTCCGCGGCGCCCTTCTTATGAAAAAGCTTACCCAGGGTAACCTTGAAGGTATAACCGAATTTGCGAAACTGAATGAAATGGGTTCGGAAGGTCAGATACAGACCGACGCCGATGATACAGACCATAGCCGGGATCCCCCAGACAAAGCCATTGACGGCGCTGTTGATGCGTTCGATAGATTCCAACATAATATATTATCTCCTTATGTAACGTAAAATATTTCTTATTCTACCATATTTTACCTGAGATTGCGAGAAATCATTACGGAGTTGATGGCTGAATTCCGAAAATATTGCGGTATATGAAGAAAAATCGGGAAGTATGTCCGCTTGTGGAAAA
>CAKRTY010000043.1 GCA_934402125.1 uncultured Anaerosacchariphilus sp.
GGATACCGAAGTTCTGCAGGGCGGACGCAACCTGTCCGGCGGACAGAGACAGCGGCTGACCATCGCAAGAGCGCTGGTGCGGGATCCGGAGATCCTGATTCTGGACGACAGCGCTTCGGCTCTGGATTTCGCTACGGACGCGAAGCTCCGGAAGGCTCTGCGGGAGCATAAAAAAGAAGCTGCGGTTTTCCTGGTATCCCAGCGGGCGGCGACCATCCGGCAGGCGGATCGGATTATCGTGCTGGACGACGGCGCGGTAGCCGGCATCGGAAAGCACGAGGAGCTGTATCAGAATTGCGAGGTATATCGGGAGATCTGTAATTCCCAGGTTTCGGCAGAGGAGGAAAAAGCACATGAAGCGTAAATCCACATTAAAAAGAGTCCTTTGCTATATCGAAGGGTATCGATTGTATCTGCTGGCGTCCATTCTGCTGGCGGTTCTGACTGTGGCCCTGACCTTGTATGCGCCAATTCTCACCGGCGACGCCATTGATTATATGATTGGAAAGGGAGCGGTAGACTTTGCGGCCCTGTTAAAGCTTCTGACAAAGCTGGGCGTCATCATCGGATCCACCTCTGTATTCCAGTGGCTCATGAACCTCTGCAACAACCATATCACTTACAAGGTCGTGATGGATGTGCGGACCGAGGCCTTTGACCATATGCAGGATCTGCCCCTGAGCTATATTGACAGCCATCCCCAGGGTGACATCGTCAGCCGTCTGATTGCGGATATCGACCAGTTTTCCGACGGTCTGCTGATGGGCTTTACCCAGTTATTTACAGGTGTGATGACGATTCTGGGAACCCTGCTGTTCATGCTCTCGGTCAACGTGGGCATTACCCTGGTGGTGGTCTGCATTACGCCGCTGTCCCTTCTGGTGGCCAGCTTTATCGCCAGGCGGACCCACAGCATGTTTAAACTCCAGTCCGAGACCCGGGGCGAACTCACCGGACTCATCGACGAGATGGTGGGAAATCAGAAGATAGTCAAGGCTTTTGGGCATGAAGAAGAAGCTATTGCGCAGTTTGATGAGATCAACCGGCAGCTGCAGAAGCACAGCTTGCGTGCGATTTTCTATTCTTCCATTACCAACCCGGCTACCCGATTTGTAAACAGTATGGTTTACGCAGGTGTGGGCGTAGCAGGCGCTTTCGCGGCTATCCGGGGAGGACTGAGCGTGGGCCAGCTTTCCTGCTTCTTAAGCTATGCCAATCAGTACACCAAGCCTTTTAATGAGATCTCCGGCGTGGTTACCGAGCTTCAGAATGCCCTGGCCTGCGCGGAGCGTGTCTTTGATTTTATCGACCAGAAGTCCATGAGCGCAGATCCGGCGGACGGCCCCCATATTGAGAAGGCAGAGGGCAGCGTGGATCTGGAACATGTGGAGTTCTCCTATACGAAGGACAGAGAACTGATCAAGAACCTGAATCTGCATGTAAAGCCCGGCCAGAGAATCGCCATCGTGGGTCCCACCGGCTGCGGCAAGAGTACGCTCATCAATCTGCTGATGCGTTTCTACGATGTGGACACAGGCTGCATTTCCGTGGACGGAACGCCCATTCAGGAGCTGACCCGGGAAAATCTGCGGCAGCAGTACGGTATGGTATTGCAGGAAACCTGGCTGAAGTCCGCGACGGTCCGCGACAACATTTCCTATGGAAAGCCGGACGCCACGGAGGAGGAGATTATCGAGGCGGCGAAGGCTTCCCACGCCCACAGCTTTATCCGGCGTCTGCCGAAGGGTTATGATACGGTACTATCTGAGGACGGCGGAAGTCTTTCCCAGGGCCAGAAGCAGCTTTTGTGCATTGCCCGGGTTATGCTGTGTCTGCCGCCCATGCTGATTCTGGACGAGGCGACCTCCAGCATTGACACCCGCACGGAACTTCGGATTCAGAACGCCTTTGCGAAAATGATGGAGGGGCGCACCAGCTTTATTGTAGCTCACCGGCTGTCTACCATCCGGGAGGCGGATGTGATTCTCGTTATGCGGGACGGGCAGATTATCGAGCAGGGAACCCATGAGAGCCTGCTTGCGGCAGGGGGCTTTTACGCAGAGCTGTACAACAGCCAGTGGGCTGTGTAAACTCGGATTTTGCTTGACAAAGCGGTCTGGTGTGATATGATAAAATGCAGTGGAAATTTATTTTTACGAAGCAATTAAGATAAGAGGAGTGGAAAAAAATGGCAGTACCATTTAACCACCACGCGGTGGAAGAAAAATGGCGGAAACACTGGGAAGAGCATCCGGTGAACGTCAACGACGGAAAAAAACCGAAATACTATTGTCTGGATATGTTCCCGTATCCGTCAGGCAACGGACTTCATGTAGGTCACTGGAGAGGCTATGTAATCAGTGATGTGTGGAGCCGCTATAAGCTGATGCAGGGACATTATATCATTCATCCCATGGGCTGGGACGCTTTCGGTCTTCCGGCTGAGAACTACGCCATCAAGATGGGTGTACATCCGGCAAAATCTACCGCAGAGAATGTGGCGAATATTAAGAGACAGATCAACGATATCGCAGCCCTGTATGACTGGGATATGGAAGTGAATACGACAGATCCGAAGTTCTACAAGTGGACCCAGTGGATCTTTGTACAGATGTTCAAGAAGGGCCTGGCCTATGAGAAGGAGTTCCCCATCAACTGGTGTCCGTCCTGTAAGACCGGCCTGGCAAACGAAGAGGTTGTCAACGGCTGCTGCGAGCGCTGCGGCACTCCGGTTACCAAGAAGAACCTGCGTCAGTGGATGCTGAAGATTACCGCATACGCAGACAGACTTCTGGACGATCTGGATAAGCTGGACTGGCCGGAGAAGGTTAAGAAGATGCAGACCGAGTGGATCGGAAAGTCCTACGGCGCAGAGGTAGATTTCCAGGTAGAGGGAAGCGATGAGAAGATCACCGTATACACCACCCGCCCGGATACCCTGTACGGAGCAACCTTTATGGTTCTGGCCCCGGAGCATGCGCTGGCTTCCAGGCTGGCAACCGATGAGACCAGAGCTGCCGTAGAAGAATATATTTTCAAATCCTCCATGCGTTCCAACGTGGACCGTGTACAGGATAAGGAGAAGACCGGCGTATTTACCGGAAGCTATGCCATCAACCCGATCAACGGTGCGAAGGTACCCATCTGGCTTTCCGATTACGTACTGGCTGACTACGGTACCGGCGCTATCATGTGCGTACCGGCCCATGACGACCGTGACTTTGAGTTCGCGAAGAAATTCAACATTCCGATCATCCAGGTTATCGCCAAGGATGGTAAGGAAATTGAGGATATGACAGAGGCTTACACAGAGGCAAGCGGAACTATGATCAATTCCGGCGACTGGAATGGTATGGAATCCGCAGTACTGAAGAAGGAAGCTCCGCTTATCATCGAGAAAATGGGCGTAGGTAAAAAGACGGTCAACTACAAGCTGCGTGACTGGGTATTCTCCCGTCAGCGTTACTGGGGCGAGCCGATTCCGATTATTCACTGCCCCAAGTGCGGCAATGTTCCGGTTCCGGAGGATCAGCTTCCCCTGGAGCTGCCGAAGGTAGACAGCTATCAGCCCACCGGTACCGGAGAGTCTCCGCTGGCTGCCATTGACGAGTGGGTAAATACTACCTGTCCATGCTGCGGCGGACCGGCAAAGAGAGAGACGAATACCATGCCCCAGTGGGCAGGCTCTTCTTGGTATTTCCTGCGTTACGTGGACAATCACAACGATGAAGAGCTGGTAAGCCGTGAAAAGGCTGACAAGTATCTGCCGGTTGATATGTACATCGGCGGTGTGGAGCACGCGGTACTTCATCTGCTGTACTCCCGTTTCTATACTAAGTTCCTGCATGATATCGGAGTGGTAGACTTTGATGAGCCGTTTACCAAGCTGTTCAATCAGGGTATGATCACCGGTAAGAACGGTATCAAGATGAGTAAGTCCAAGGGAAATGTGGTTTCCCCGGACGATTTGATCCGTGATTATGGCTGTGACGCGCTCCGGATGTATGAGATGTTCGTCGGACCGCCCGAGCTGGACGCAGAGTGGGACGACAGAGGTATCGACGGCGTATCCCGTTTCCTGAAGCGTTTTTGGAACCTGGTTCTGGACAATAAGGATAAGGAAACAAAGGAGACTCCGGAGAGTGTGAAGCTCCGTCACAAGATGGTTTATGACATCACCACCCGTCTGAACAGCTTCAGCCTGAATACGGTTATTTCCGGCTTCATGGAGTACAACAATAAGCTGATCGATCTGGCAAAGCGTCAGGATGGTCTAGATAAGGAGACCCTGGAGACAGCCGTTACGTTGATTGCTCCGTTCGCGCCTCATATCGCAGAGGAGCTTTGGGAGCAGCTCGGTCACAGCGAGACCGTCTTTGGACACGGCTGGCCGGATGCAGATGAGGAAGCCATGAAGGACGACGAGATCGAGATCGCGGTTCAGGTCAACGGTAAGACCCGCGGAACGGTAACCCTGTCCACCAGCGTATCCAAGGACGAGGCCATTGCGGCAGGAAAAGAAATCGTAGCAGACTGGCTGAAGGGTACGATTGTAAAAGAGATTTATGTGCCCGGAAGAATCATCAATATCGTGGTAAAGCCCTAATGGATGAACAGAAGCAAAACGAGATAAAAACTGAAAACACAGAAGAGCTGCGGGAGGGTGTTCTCCCGCAGCTTGAGAATCGGTTCCGGATTACGATCTGGAACCGATTAGTCGTTCTGGTTAAGTGGCTGGTATTCGCGACCCTGACCGGAATAGCCCTGGGACTGGTGGGAACGGCCTTTGGAAAGGGCGTATCTATGGCAACTGCCTTCCGGATGGAGCACCCCTGGATTCTCTACGGACTGCCCTTCGCGGGAGTCCTGATTGTCTGGATGTATCAATGGGAGCGGAAGCAGGAGCGGAGCAGCACCAATATGGTGCTGGACGCAATCCACGCAGAGCGTGAGATTCCGCTGAAGACGGCGCCGCTGATCTTCATTTCCACTATTCTGACCCATCTGTTCGGCGGCTCCGCGGGACGCGAGGGCGCGGCTTTGCAGCTGGGAGGCAGCATCGGAAACTTTCTGGGCAGGATTCTGCGGATCGATGAAAATGACCGGCGCGTTATGATTATGGCCGGAATGAGCGCAGCCTTTTCCGCCTTGTTTGGCACGCCCATGGCAGCCACGGTGTTCTCCATGGAGGTTGTCAGTGTGGGAATCATGCATTACGCAGCCCTGGTGCCCTGTGTGGTGGCGTCCTATATTGCCTATGGGGTTGCCTGTCATTTCGGACTGACCGGAGAGCGCTTCGCGTTAGGCGTTTTGCCGGAACTGAATCCGGTCAACGGGCTTAAGATTATGGTTCTGGGTCTGTGCTGCGCTGCCGTCAGTATTCTGTTCTGCGTAGTGCTGCATAAGACAGAGGAACTGTTCGCGGAAAAGATTCAGAATGCCTTTGTACGGCCGCTGGTGTCCGGCGCTCTGATTATCCTTCTGACCCTTGCCTTAGGTACCACGGATTATCTGGGAACCGGTATGCAGGTGGTGGAACGCGCCGTGGTAGAACAGCAGGTATTCTGGGCGGCATTTTTGCTGAAGATCCTGTTTACGGCAATCACCCTGTCCGGTGGCTTTAAAGGCGGCGAGATTGTTCCTACCTTCTTTGTGGGAGCCACCTTCGGCTGTCTGATGGGACAGATTTTACATATTTCCCCATCTCTGGCAGGCGCCTGCGGTATGGCGGCCGTATTTTGCGGCGTTACCAACAGCCCCATTTCTTCTCTGCTTATCAGTCTGGAGATGTTCGGCTTCGAAGGAGCCCCCTTTTACTTTATCGCTATCGCTATCAGCTATATGCAGTCCGGATATTATGGACTGTACCGCAGTCAGAAGATTATGTATTCCAAAGTAAAGACACAGTTCATCAACCGTAACGCCAAGGAATAGATGGTGTGCGACATAGAAAGTCAGAAAAAGGCCGGTGGAAAATTTTTTCCGACGGCCTTTTTCGTCCGTTACTTCATAAAACTCCGCGCCAGCTTCACCATCTGTTCCATCCGGGCAATCTCTTCTTCGGATTTTCCCTGCTTCAGTGAATCAAAGATCGCCTCAAACTCGTTGTCTGTCATTTCCTTCCCTGAATTTTTGGCCTGGTTCATAAGTTTCTGCAATTCGTTTGGATCCATTGCGCCCTTCCCTTCTGAGGCTGCGTTGGAATACTGTATATAGAATGTCATCATTTCCATCATCCGCAGAAGCGAGTCGATTTTTTGATTCAGCTCGCAGCATTTTCGCTGCAGCTCATGAAGAATCCGATAGCCTTCTTCCCCCGGTCCCATTTGGCAGCCTCCAGGTCTTTTGAAATAAGTATATGGAAATCCTTTGAAAAATATGAAGCCGGAAACAGCCAAAAGGGAGGAAAGCAGGGGCTTTCCTCCCTTTTGGCTTCACTGCGAAGAAATCAGCAGCCGCAGCCGTTTCCACAGCTATTGCCACAGCCACAGCCGCCGAAGGAGCCGCCTCCCCAGCCGCCGCAGCAGACGAGCAGCAGAATCAGCCACAGACAGCTGTTGTCATTGCCGCAGCCATTCCCGCCGAAGCCGCCGTTGCCGTTTCCACAGCAGGAGGTCAGAAGCAGGATCCAGATCAGGGCGCTGCAGCAGCTGTTGTTACCGGTGTCACAACTGCATCCGCATCCGCAGTTTGTAGCAGCTAAATCACTCATAAGAAATCCTCCAGAGAAATGAATTATTTTATATTGCCATAGTATGTAGGGAGAAAAGAAGTGTGAAGAAAGATCACGAAAAATTTACAGGGATATTGCTTGTAACATTTGCGGTTTTATGAGAAAATAGGCAGGTAGGGCAAAAAAGCCTTACAAAATCGGATACAGAAGAAAGGAAGGGTACTTATGCCTGCAACCTATGCACATTATAAATTCGGAAAGAAAGTTTATCGGGCGCTTCCCAGTGAGCTGCGCAAGATTATAAAGGAGAACGGAGCCGCTTATATGCTGGGACTTCATGGACCGGATCTCCTGTTTTACTATCGGCCTTATTTCAAAAACCGTATCAACCAGAGGGGAGTAGAAATGCATAAAGAGACAGCCTACTCATTTTTTGAGAAAGCCAGACGGCAGTACCGAAAGCGGCCCAATTATGTATTGCTGTCTTATCTCTGCGGCTTTATGTGCCATTATATGCTGGACAGCGAATGCCATCCCTATATCGGACGTTATATGGAAGAGCGGGGACTGGGACATCTGGAAATTGAGACGGATTTTGACCGGGAGCTGATGATTGAGGACGGAAAGGATCCGGTGAGAAACGACTGCACCCGGCATCTGGTGCGGGATCTGGACACCGAGGAGGCGATTGCGTCTGTCCTGGACGGCGTGACGGCGGATCAGGTGGATCGCTGTATTCTGGGCTTCCGGAAGACCATCCGGCTGTTTCAGTGCCCATCCAGGGTGAAGGCAAGATTCCTGAAGGGCTTTTTCACGCTGATTGGACAGAAAAAGAATCTGGGCGGTCTGGTGATGGACGGACAGGTCAATCTGGAATGTGTCGAAAGCGGTATGACGCTGGAGCGCCGTCTGAACCAGGCAGTGGAGCCTACGGCAGAGGAAATTCAGAAATACGTCCGTGTCATCGGCACGCACGCGGAGCTCAGCGAGCGTCTGAACCGGGATTTTGAATAAAGCGGACAGCGGGGGAGAATCACATGAATAAGACAACCAAACTGGAACGGCGCTGGATTTTGTACGATGTGGGCAATTCCGCCTTTGTACTTCTGGCCTCTACGATTATACCGATCTACTATAAAAATATTGCCCAGAGCAGCGGAATTTCCGCGGCGGATTCCACCGCCTATTTCAGCTATGCCACTTCGCTGGTAACGATTATTGTGGCGATTCTGGGCCCGATTCTGGGAAGCTTTGCGGACACGAAGGGCTTTAAGAAGCCGGTATTTACCTTTTTTATGATGATGGGCGTGCTGGGCTGCGCCGGGTTAGCAGTTCCGAAAACCTGGCTTGCTTTTCTGACGGTTTATGTAATTGCCAAAGTGGGACTCAATGCCAGTCTGGTCTTTTATGACGCCATGCTGGGAGACGTTACCACCGACGAACGGATGGACGAGGTATCCGCCCGGGGCTATGCCTGGGGCTATATCGGAAGCTGTATTCCCTTTGTATTCAGTCTGATCTTTGTATTGCAGTCGGATGCATTCGGAATCTCCGGGAATCTGGCCATGGCGCTGGCGTTTTTGGTCAACGCAGCCTGGTGGCTCCTGGTGACGCTGCCGCTTTTGAAAAGCTATCAGCAGCTTCACTATGTGGAGCGGACGGCGCATCCGGTACGGGACAGCTTCCGGCGTCTGGGCCAGAGCTTCCGGGAGATCCGGAAGACGCCGCAGATCTGGTATTTTCTGCTGGCCTTCTTCTGCTATATCGACGGCGTCTATACGATTATTGATATGGCGACTTCCTACGGAAAGGACGTGGGAATCAGCGATACGAATCTTCTGCTGGCGCTGCTTCTGACCCAGGTGGTGGCGTTCCCCTGCTCCATTTTGTTTGGCCAGCTTTCCCGGAAGATTCGCAATACCACACTGATTCAGGCTTCTATTATCGGATATTTTGGCGTGGTTCTGTTTGCCCTGGAGCTGGATAAGGCCTGGGAATTCTGGTTTCTGGCCGTGTGGGTGGCCGTGTTCCAGGGGGCGATCCAGTCCCTGTCCCGTTCCTATTTTGCGCGGATTATTCCCAAGGAAAAGGCAACGGAGTTTTTCGGATTTTTCGATATCTTTGGTAAGGGAGCGGCCTTTGTGGGCACGATGCTGATGGGAATTTCCACACAGCTGTTCAACACCTCCCGGGCGGGGGTAGCCATGCTTGCGCTTATGTTTGCGGCAGGCTTTGTGCTGTTTCGAATGGCAGTCCGGTGTGAAGCTGCATAAAATAAGAGAAAAGCAGGGAGTCTTTTCCTTATGGATCGTGTGAGAAGACTGCTCGAAGCCAGAAAAGCCTATCAATCCGGCCTGTATGGACAGGGGATTGGCGTGGCTGTGGT
>CAKRTY010000044.1 GCA_934402125.1 uncultured Anaerosacchariphilus sp.
GTAATCACCACATAATCCAGTTTTTTCACCCCCTCTGCCTTTAAAAAGGGCACTATCCGGTAGCTTCCCACCTTTGATACACTGGTACTGCCGCCGTCGATCAATAATGTCGTCCCCGCCCCGGTCCGCAGGAAAATCCCGTCTCCCTGCCCCACATCCAACATCACCAGGGTAAGTCCTCCCTGCAGCCGAAGGGTCAGCAGAAGCACCAGCGCCGCCAGCATCGTCCCGCCTCCCACCTGTCCCAGTCTCCGCCGGGGCTTTTCTCCTTCCGCCTTTTTCCGATACTGCCAGAACAGAAAGCCGGTCAGTCCCAGATAATAGAGCGCCATCTGCCAGAGTCTGGGCTGTCCGCAGAGATACACCGCGCCCGGAAGCTTGAGAGAGGCCGTCCCCAGTCTCTCATAAAGCTCCAGGATCTGTACGCAGACAAAGGCCGGAAGCCGGGTCAGAGCCGGGAAAAGGAAGCTTACTGCCAGCGTCAGGATCCCGGTGAGCATGACGACTGTCATCAGCGGAATCACCACCAGATTCAGCAGGATCCCGTACACTGGGAGTTCACTGTAAAAATATTCCAGAATCGGAAGCGTCATGAGCTGAATAGACAGGCTGAGCAACAGGGGCTCCGTCATTCTGGCCAGAAGCTTTGCCTCCGGTAAGAAAAGCGCCTTCAAAGCCGGGAACAGCAGGCCCACGCCCAGTACCGCCCCGAAGGAAAGAAGAAAGGATGCGCTTCTCACATACAACGGCTGACCGAGAAGCAATCCTATGGCTCCAAAGGCCAGGGCTGTGAGCATATCGTAGCTTTTCCCCAGCATGGTTCCCACCATGAGCAGGGCAAACATCAGCACGGCCCGTCCCGTGGATACGCCCATTCCCGTCAGGCCCCCGTAGAACAGCACCAGGAGCAGGGACGCTGTTCCGGACAGATAGAGATCCGCGCCTGTTTTCCGCAAAATCCGGTACAGGCTCATGCCAAAGAGGGAGACATGCAGGCCGGAGATGGCCAGCAGATGGGCGATACCGCTTTTCTGGTACAGACTTTTGGTTTCCGCCTCCAGATCCGCCTTATTTCCCAGCAGCATCGCCTCTACCACTCCGCTTTTTTCCTCCGGAAAGCACTGACGGACGCGGCGGCTTAAGGCCTCCTGTATTTCATAAAGCAGTTGGGGCAGCGGCCGCACCCCGGCCCGGATTATCTCTGCTTCCTTTGCGTAACACAGGGCTATAATTCCCTTTGTCTGATAATAGAGCCTGGCGTCAAACTGTCCCGGATTGGTGGGACGCTCCGGCTCCTGTATTTTAAAATTGTCGTCGATTCGTAGGGTATTGCCGATAGAAAGATGTGTTTCGGCTTCGAAGGATACCCGGATGATCCCGGTATCCGAAAGATTGGTATGTGTGAGCCAGACGGCAGTCCCGCCCGGTTCTATCCGGCTGACTGTGCCGGTGAGAACCGGGAGATCTTCTGCCCCTTCCGGCGGATCCTTCATCCACAGCTCTGCCGGAAGGCACAAAAGTATCAGGGCCAGAAACAGTGCCGTCAGGCACAAGGGCCGTTTGATCAATTTTTATTTTTCCTCTTCTATGATGTCCAGATTCCGTTCATAGATGGTATCCAGCCGCATACTCTCCTTGTAGACCAGATCCGTCTCTCCATTTACCAGAATCTGTACCTTACTGATTCCTGACACCTCTGTCAGGGAATCCACGATGGAATAGATGGTAACTGCCTCTGTCACATTGTATCCCTGCTCCAGAAAACCCTCATTCAGGTTTACATAACAAGTTCCATCCTTGGTGGAGATACTTAAGATCTTGGTACCGGCAGGCAGGGTCGGATAATCCGTATCTGTGGACACCGGTCCCCGGATCAGGCTCTCCACCACCAGCTTTTCCACGGAGATATTGCTGCTTCCGGTCACATTGACCTTTTCCCTCACCAGCTTATCTCCGGCTTTGTTGGCAAAATACAGCGTCAGCGTTGTAACCTTTTCCTCGTTGATGGCCTCTCCGGTATTCTCCACGAAGCTGTCCGCGTTCATCTGTCCCACCAGGTTATCCCCGGAGTCCATCAGCGGATTGTCGCCAATCAGGAAGGATACATACTCCACATCCGGGATCTGGCACAGCGTCCGCACCAGAGCGGACCGGCAGAGAATCTCCCGGATGGAATTCATCTCCTGATAGCCCGGATCAAAATGCAGGCTCAGCTGTCCCTGGTCCAAATCATAGGAGGTCACAAAAACATTGTCCGTCAATACTGCCTCCAGATCACTGTCCTTCGGAGCCTCCTTCAGCTTTTCAAGCAGTTCTTCGATCAGCGCTTCCGTATCCTTTGCCTTTGGCTGATAGCTCACGGTACTTACGGACGTCTCGTCCTGGTTCAGATAATAAATCTGATAACCGGAGGTATTGGCCTTTGCTTCCTTTTTCTGCTTTCCGCAGCCTCCCAGGATCGCCAGAAGGGTCAGAAGGCCCAGAAGCAGCAGGAAAGCTCTCTTTTTTCTTTTCATCTCGCACTCCCGTTCTCAGGCTATATAATTCAGCGGAATCCGTACCGAAAAGGTAGTTCCGGTTCCCAGCTCGCTGGATACCTTGATGGCTCCCTTGTGTACCAGCACCGCGCTTTTGGCGATTGCAAGACCCAGGCCCGTTCCGTCGATCTCGCTGGAATGGGATTTATCCACCCGGTAAAACCGTTCAAAGATATAGTCCAGGGATTCCTCCGGAATTCCCTGGCCAGAGTCCATCACCTTCACGTAGAAGAACTTGTGATCCGCGTCCAGGGATACATGAACCCAGCCGTTTTCTTTATTGTACTTGATGGCGTTCTCCACCAGGTTGGTGAAGGCCAGAGTCAGGCGCCCCTCGTCCACCTCAGCCGTCACCGGCCGGAAGCTTTCCAGCACCACCTCGATATTCTTCTTCGCCGCAATGGGCCTAAGCCGCTTCAGAATCAGCTCCAGCAGATCGTTGATATCCACCGGTTCAATATTCAGGCTGGCCGCCTTTTTATCCATCTTCACCAGGGACAACAGATCCGTAATAATCTTATTTTCCCGCTCGATCTCCTCGGCAATATCGCCCATAAACTCCTTATAGAGTTCATTGGGCACCTCTTCCTGGGTCAGCAGGGAATCTGCCAGCACCTTCATGGAGGTCAGCGGAGTCTTCAATTCATGGGATACGTTGGATACGAATTCCTGACGGGACTCGTCCAGCACCCGCATCTGGGTTACGATTTTATTGAACTCCTCGGAAATCTGCGCCGTCTCCGCATAGGTCCGCACCTTCAGATCCTCATTGGAATGGCCGCTGGAAATCTCACGAAGCCCTGCAATGATCCGCTGAATGGGCCGCACCAGAAGTCTGGATAAAAGGATCGCAAGCACCGTCACCAGAATGCCGTATACCAGCGTAAAAATCCAGGCGTTGCCTGTCAGGGCGTCCAGACTGTCCCAGATACTGTCGGTGGATACACTGACCAGCAGTACTCCCTCAACCTTCGGGGAATCCCCGGAGCGGATCGGAATCGTCATCTCGATAAACCGCTTTTCTGACAGCTGGTTGATGGTTTCTCCCCGGAAGCAGCGCATGACTTCTCCGGACACCACGTACTTATTTTCAATCAGTCCGTAAGTATCCCGAATCACACGGAAATCCTGATCGATGATAATGATCCGTCCGTCGTAGAGGCTGGCCAGCTGGGTCAGCTCCCCGTCGATAAGATCAATGGAGGGATCCTCCATATAGCTGCTGGTCAGAAGCTGGTTGGATAAAATCTTACACTGGTTCTGGACTTCCGTGCTCCGGGCAGAGATGGCCCGATCCTGATAGCTCTTCAGGATACTGGCTGACATGAGAATCATCGGAAGCCAGCCTACCGCCAGAAGCGCCAGCAGAAGCCGGAATTTGAAGCTTTTAAAATATGTAATGACTACCTTATGCCTGGAAGTAATAACCTACACCCCACTTCGTATGAACGTATTTGGGCTCGCTGGGATTGCTCTCGATCTTCTCCCGGAGCCGCCGGATATGTACGTCCACGGTGCGCACATCTCCCGGATACTCGTAGCCCCAGACCGTATTCAGCAGGTTTTCCCGGCTGTATACCTTGCCCGGATTCAGCGCCATCAGCTCCAGCAGATCAAATTCCTTGGCGGTCAGATTGATCTCCCGGCCGCTGATAAAGAGACGGCGGCCCTCCAGATCCAGCTTCAGATCCGCAGCCTCCACCACTTTGCCCTTTTTCTCCTTTTCGGTACCGCCTACCCTGCGCATAATCGCCTTCATGCGGGCCTTGATCTCCAGAATATTGAAGGGCTTTGTGATATAATCGTCCGCGCCGTATTCCAGGCCTAAGATCTTGTCCATATCATCGCCCTTTGCAGTCAGCATGATAATCGGCATATTGGAAAATTCCCGGATCTGCTGGCAGACCTGAAAGCCGTCCAGCTTCGGAAGCATTACGTCCAGAAGCACGATATCGTACTCCCTGGCTCTGGCATATTCCAGCGCTTCCTCTCCGTCATAGGCGCAGTCCACCTCCATGTCGTCCTGCTCCAGGCTGAACCGGAGTCCCTTTACAATTAATTTTTCATCGTCGACCACTAATACTTTCTTTCCCATGCTTCCCGCCTCGTTATCTTTCTATTACTCTTTCCTACACTGTTATCTGATCTCTGATTTTATGAAAAACGCCTTCCTTGATTCCCGGAATCTTCATCAGATCCTCCGGCTTTCCAAAGCCGCCCTTTGTCTCCCGGTAACGGATAATTTCCTTCGCCTTGGAGGCTCCGATTCCCGAAAGGGTCATAAGCTCCTCTTCTGTGGCCCGGTTTAAGTTCACCAGTCCCGCATCTCCCGTTTTCCCGACCTCGGTAAGCGCTTCCGCCTCTTCCGCCGACGGCACCTCGATCTTCTGTCCGTCGGAAAGTGTCTCCGCCAGGTTCAGATAGGTGTCTGCCGCTTCCTCTGTCATGCCTCCGGCCGCCTCTATGGCGTCGGTGATCCGGCTGCCATCCGAAAGCTCATAGACGCCCGGATGATTCACGCTCCCGCAGACATACACCCAGACCGAGCGCTCTGTTTGTTTCTGTTCTTCTGTTTGTTCTGTCTGTTCTGTTCCGGCCTCCGCCAGAAGCTCCTCTGTCCCGCTGTCATAGAAGACTGCCTCTGTTTTCCCACAGCCTGTGAGCGCCAGCAGCAGTAACAGAAGGATAATTCCATACCGATATCTCATATTTCCCGCCTTTCCTGAAACGCGGGGCCCCTCCGATACCAGACTATCTCCATTTTAGCCGAGATCCAGGCAGAATACAAGTCATTTTTTACTCCCACCGGAAAATGACGACGCCCACGATGGCCACCGCCATTCCCAGCATTTTCCGCCAGGAAAAATCCGCCCGCTCCACGCCAAAGAGGCCCAAAAGCTCTATCAGATAGGCCACCAGAAGCTGGGAGATAACAATCAGCATAACCGCCTTTGCAGGCCCCAGGCTGTCCATGCTCCGGATCACCGTAAAGGTAATAAAGGCTCCGATGACGCCGCCCAGCAGCATATACCGGGGCGTAACCTCAAATACCGTCAGCATATTTTTCCGGTCAGTCAGCGCCCAGGCCAAAAGACAGGTAATCAGCGCGGTCAGCTGCACCCAGGCAGCCGATATCCACATACTGCTGACCTTTGTCACCTCTGTATTGAACACTCCCTGGATACTCATCAGCGCCCCGGACAGCAGGGCAATAAAAAATCCAATCATGGTAAGACTTCCTCCGTTTCTGTCATCGGATTTAGTCTTACCCTGATTGGATCGGCTTATGCATACTTTCTGTTTTATTCCGTAGCCTGAAGCTGGGACATGATTTTCTGGGTTACGGCTTCTACCTCCGTATCTACGTCGTTGCCCTTCCAGATATTCGCGAAGGCGATTTCCATTTCAATCCAGTAATTGCTTAAATCTGTAAGCTTCGGAACCTCTACGGAATTCTCGTACTGGTCAAGCAGAACAGAAATCTCCGGGTTCTCGTACTGGACGCCCAGACGCACCGGCATTTTATTGGACAGGGCGTACAGCTCCTCTGCCTTATCATAGGTCAGAAAACGGGCAAATTTCTTCGCCGTATCCCGCTCCCGGGAGTAGGCGTTGACCACCACCGAGTTGGTAACGGACAGTCCCTTGGTGGGCAGCTCGGCCGTCAGGTTCGGCACCTGGGCGATCCCGTAGAAGTCCCCCTGATCTGCCGCGTCCAGTCTGGCTATGGCGTCGGTCTTGGCTATGGTATAGACGGTCTTGCCGTCGATGAACTCCTGCAGCACACGGTCTGTGGTAACCTCGTCCGCGTCAATGGCAAAGAAGGCGTTCAGGCTCTGGTAATAGGCCAGGCAGTCCTTCACTTCCTCCGCGTCCAGCTCCACCTGGGCCGGATCGTCTCCGGTCTCACCGCCCAGATTCACATAGTTGGAGATAAAGAAGAAGTTGGAGAAAATATCCGCTACGTTCCATTTAAAGATATTTTCCACCTTTTCCGTGGCCTCGCTGGCCTCGTAATTGTCCGCGTAATCCAGAATCTCATCAATGGAGGACGGCGCGCTGTCCACGTAATTCTTATTGTACAGAAGACAGCAGGTTTCAAAATAAAAGGGATAGGCCATCAGCTTTCCGCCGCAGGTGGCCGCGTCGATGGCCTTCGCCGGGAAGTCCTTCAAAAGCTCCCGTTCCGTGAAGCTGTCATTTTCCACCGTCAGGCCCGCCAGGCGCGCCTTTTCCAGCAGCTCGCTGGATGTGATAAAGAGATCCGGGCCGCCCAGATCCGAGATACTGGCCGTATTGATATGCTCGATATAATCCACCGCCGTCACCAGCTTCAGGGTTACATCCACGCCGTACTGCTCCTGAAAATCCGCCGCGGCCCCTACCAGATAGCTGTTCAGCTTCTCATCGGTGTACCACAGGGTCAGGTTCTTCTGCTCCGCGTCCTGCCCGGCGTCTGCCGCCTCCTTCTGCTTCTGATGATAAGAAAATGCCACCTGGCCCATCTGCGCGAATATCAGCAGCACCACCAGGATCGCAATCGCTCTGCGGTAAATCGTATGTCTCATGTGTGTAAAATCCTAACCTTTCGTCAAAGCCCTCTCAAGCTTCTCAACCATTTCATCTACATGGTCTTCTGTGATGACAAGAGGCGGAACCAGACGCAGCACGTCGCTTCCGGCCGTAATCACAAGGAGACCCTCATCCATAGATTTTAACACAACTTCTCCCACAGGTCTACCCTGAATCACAAGTCCCTGCATCAGGCCTTTTCCTCTGCGGGCCGCAATGCAGTCAAACTGATCCACCAGGGCGTCCAGCTTTTTCTCCAGATAAGCGCCGACCTTCTGCGCATGCTCTACGATATTGTCCTGCTCAAAGATATCCAGCACCTTTGACACAGCCGCACAGACAAAGGGATTGCCGCCGTAGGTGGTGCCGTGATCTCCAGGTACCAGGGATCCCATGGCCGCTTTTTCGTTCAGTACAAAGGCTCCCACCGGAACGCCGCAGCCTAACGCCTTGGCGCAGGTCATGATATCGGGCTGCACGCCGTACTCCTGCCATGCGAACAGATGTCCGCTGCGTCCCATGCCGCACTGGATCTCGTCCAGAATCAAGAGTGCGTCATGCTCCTCGCAGAGAGCCTTCACACCCTTTAAGAATTCCTCGGTGGCCGGATAGATACCGCCCTCTCCCTGGATCGTCTCCAGAATTACCGCGCAGGTGCGGTCATTAAACTGGGCCTTTACGCTCTCCAGATCGTTGTAATCCGCAAAGCGGATCCCGCCGATCAGCGGGCGGAAGGGAATCTGGTATTTTTCATTTCCGGTGACGGAAAGGGCTCCCATGCTCCGTCCATGGAAGGAATGGTTCATGGCAATGATCTCGTGATCGTTTCTGCCGTCCTTTTGCCAGGCATATTTGCGGGCCGCCTTCAGGGCTCCCTCGATGGCCTCGGTGCCGCTGTTGGTGAAAAATACGCGGCTCATGCCGCTCATACGCACCAGCTTCTCTGCCGCCTCTGCCGCCGGCTCATTGTAATAGAGATTGGAGGTATGCAAAAGCTTATCCACCTGGGCCTTCAGGGCTTCGTCATAGCCGGGATAATGATAGCCCAGGGCCTGTACGGCGATTCCTGCGGCAAAATCCAGGTACTGCTTTCCCTCTGTGTCATAGAGATACACGCCCTCTCCATGATCCAGTACAATCTGATAGCGGTTATAGGTATGGAGCACGCTCTCCTCTGCTTCTTTGATAATAGCCTCTTTATTTTCCTTCATAATACTGTTCCTCTCCCTCGCCCAGAATGGCGGTTCCGATTCCTTTATTGGTAAAGATTTCCAAAAGCAGGCAGTGGGCCATGCGGCCGTCCAGGATATGCACCCGGGATACACCGTTTTCAACCGCGTCAATGCAGTTCTGGAGCTTCGGAAGCATTCCGCCGCCGATATTGCCGTCTGCCATCAGCTGCCGGGCCTCTTTTACATGAAGCTCGGAAATCAGGGTCTTCGGATCCTCCGGATCCCTGCGGACGCCCTCGATATCGGTCAGAAAGGCCAGCTTCTCCGCATGGACCGCCCGGGCAATAGCGCAGGCTGCGTCATCCGCGTTGATGTTGTAGGTATTGAAGTCCTTATCCAGGCCAACCGGGCACACGATGGGCAGGAAATCCTTCTCCAGCAGATCGTAAAGAAGCTGGGGATCTACCTCCGTTATCTCACCTACAAAGCCGATGTCCTCGCCCTTGGAGTATTTCTTCTCCACCTTCAGGAGGCCGCCGTCCTTACCGCTGATGCTCACTGCCTTGACGCCCAGCTCCTCCACCAGCTGCACCAGGCTTTTTCCAACTTTTCCCAGTACCATTTCCGCGATTTCCATGGTTTCCTGATCCGTAACCCGCAGGCCGTTGATGAATTTGGGCTCCATGCCGACCTTGCCCACCCAGCGGC
>CAKRTY010000045.1 GCA_934402125.1 uncultured Anaerosacchariphilus sp.
GAAAGGGCCATTTTCAGATTCAGATCCTTCTCCTCCGTCCCGTCCACCCCGATTTTTCCGGGGTCATCTCCTCCATGGCCCGCATCGATGATCACCAGCCGGGTCTGCACTCCCGCCGCCCGTCCGGACGCCGCCTCCCACATACTGACGCTCCGCCCACACAGTACAGCAGCCGCCAGCAGCACGCCCGCCATCACAAGCCCCGTCCCATGCTCCCTTCCGCCAAACAGCTCCCGGAGCTTTCTTCGAAAAACATCCATGAAAAATCCGCCATACATTCTGTTTTTAGAATATATGACGGATTTCCTTTATTCTTTCCCGTCCCCGTTAAAACAGGTGGGTGCTTTCCAGCTTTTCCTCAAAATGCTCATTCCATCTGATTATCGGCATCCGGAGAACCAGCCCCAGAAGCAGCGACGGAATCAGGTACAGAAGCAGGGTTCCCAGCTGTTCCCAATAGAAATTGCCGTAGAAGCCTGCCACCGTCTCACGCATGGCGTTCATGCTGTATACGAAGGGAAGGGCATGGTACAGCTTCTGGAAGAAGGCCGGAGCCAGCTCAATGGGGAAGTTGCCGCCGGTACCCGCCACCTGGAGAACCATCAGGATCACGCTGATCGCTTTTCCGATATCTCCGAAGGAGACACAGAGGGTGTAAATGATATTTACATACACCAGACTGCTGACCCAGCCGGCCAGCAGGAACAACAGCGGACTCTTACACTGGATTCCCAGGAAATACAGATCGCCCAGACAAATCAGGGTCGCCTGCAGCAGTCCTAAAATCAGGAACAGCAGATATCTTCCCAGATATTTCTGGTAATTTTTTACATTCGTCAGACCAATCAGTTCTTTTTCCCGGACGCCGGATTTCAGCATGGCAGCCATCACCACGCCGCCGACCCAGATAGCCAGCGTCGTATAGAAGGGAGCCATGGCAGAACCATAATTTTCTACCTCATAGACCTGCTCCTTCGTGATTTCCACCGGTGTAGAGATAAAACTGCCCACCACATCCAAATCTTCATCTAACAGGGCGTCAATGGTATCCAGGCTGTCGCGGCTCTGCTCGTCCCGCAGACGGTCTGCCAGATCTGTCAGATCCGCCGCGCCCCGGCTCAGAAGCTGACCGGAGGTCTGCAAGGTCTTCTGCAGCTTTGCCAGATCAGACTCTGTGGAATCCGAAAGCTTATAGATACCGTCCAGGCCATCGTCCATGGAATCCAGAAGCTTGGATACCCGGGAGTCTGCCTTTGCCACAGAACCGGACAGATCGTCCAGCGCGCCCTTCACATTATCCTCATAGTCCTTCTGGACAGCGGCCGAATTTTTTGCCATTTCCGCAAGGATTCCATCCAGCTCCTTCTGGGCTGCCGCAGCATCGGTTGTCATACTGCTCACAGCGGTGACCGCCTCTCCCAGACCGGATTTCAGCGTCTGCATCAGCACTACCGTAGTCCTTAAGTCTGAAATAACAGTTCCAAGACCCACATCCAGCCCCTGGGCTGTCAGGATTGTATTGGCTTTGGTCAGATCGTCTGCCGCCGTGCTGTAACCGGTAATAACCAGATCCAGCTTTGTATTTGCCTCATTCAGGGTTGCCTTCAGCGCATTCATATCGTCGGAGGTCATAGCAGACTGGATTCCCTGCTGCACAGCCTTCGTCATTTCCTGATACAGTGCCGCGCTGGATTTCAGCGCCTCATTCAGCTTCTCCGTCGTTCCGTCCATGGCGCTCTTAACGTCATCTACGGTTCCTTCCAGGGTGCTCAGAGAATCCAAATCCCCATCAGAACGGGTCTGGGTATCCTTCAGGAACGTGGACGTGGTATCCAGCATGGTCTGCGTCGCAGAAGCCATACTCTCAAAGGCGTCCAGTGTTCCCACTGCCGCTGTCAAATCTGAAGAAATATCATCCAGATTGGCGATCAGGTTATCCACCAGATCCGACTGATCCGCTTCGTCTGCCACATTCACGACGGTCTTCATGGCTTCCAGAACCGACTTGGCCACCGCCTTTACGAACTTCTCGCTGACCTCACTCTGTACCGTATCTGCCCGCTTTTCCGTCACGATGGAAGCAATGGCGTTTTTCTTACCGTTGGCGTAATACTGAAGCTTCGGATTTTTCAGCTCCTTGTCCACGGAAAATAAGGTCATCATATCCTCGCTGAAGCTCTCCGGTACCACGATAGCCGCGTAATATTTACCGGATTTGGTACCCTCCACTGCCTCCTTGCTGTCGGTGAACACCCAGTCCATCTCGTCATTTTCATGGAAATAGGTCAGGATCTTATCGCCCAGATTGATATCCAGCGCCAGCAGATCGCCCTGATAGCCCGCGTCGTCACTGGCCACCGCAATCTTAATTCCGGAGGTATTCTCATAGGGATCCCAGCTTCCGCCGATATTGAACCAGGCGTATAGCGTCGGCACCACCAGAATACCGATCATAATAATCAGAGCAATCGTGTTTGTTTTAATTTTTCGTACATCTCTTAAAAAAATCTCTATGATGTTTTTCATGCCCGATCCTCCTTCAGTGCTGCCAGCAGCTCTCCGTCAGAAAAGCCCTGCAGCTTCAGCTGCTTCTGCATCCGCTCGTGCTGGTATTCCAGCCAGATCAGATACAGGGATACCCCGATCAGCGTGCAGATCCAAAGCACCAGGAAGATCAGCTTGGATTCTACGCTGAACATCAGAACCAGGAAAATCAGCGGCACCACTGCCATGGCAAGGAACCCAAACCGCTTCCGTACGGGATACCGCTTCTCAAAGCGCGCCGCGCGTTCACAGTATGCTTCCCGGGCTTCGCTGTCGCTTTGCAGCGCCCTCGCAATCAGCTCCGGCGTCAGATCACTGGTCTTATTATTTTCTTCATAAATAATCAAATCCGCCTCTGCAAGCTTCCGGTCAAACAGCGCGTTCAGGTTCAGAAGCAGCGGCCGCAGAACCACGCCGATAAACAGAGACAGCAACAGATACGCTGCCAGGATTCCCATATCCTTCAGCCAGGTGTTGTAATACAGGCCGCCGATGCACTCACGCATGGCGCCATTGCTGTAGGTGAAGGGCATCAGCCGGTAAATGGCCTTGTAAAAGCCGCCCATCATTTCCACCGGGAAGGTTCCCGTAGCGCCCGGAATCTGAATGATAACCAGGAATACGAAAATCGCGCGGCCGATATGCTTAAAGGCTGCCGTAACAGCGTAAATCAGACTCAGGTAAATCAAGCCTGCCACCACGCCGGTCAGGACAAAAAGTCCCGGATGCATACACTGCACCTTCAGAAGATATACATCTCCCAGACCGATAATCAGGGACTGTACCACAGACAGGAGGATAAAGATCAGCTTCCGGCCAAAATACGCCTGGTTCAGGGTGAACTTCTTTACCTTCTCATCCTCGTCCACCTCCTGCTTCAGCAGCGCGATCAGAACCATGCCGCCTACCCACAGCGCCAGATTCGTATAGAAGGGCGTCATGCCGGAGCCGTAATCCTCCACCTCATAGAAGGTGGTCGTGGTCAGTTCAATGGGTGAAGTCATAAATTCGGAAACTGCATCCGGATCGATTTCCTGCAGATCCAGAATATCCTTATACGCGTCAGAAGCACGCAGGGTCTCCAGATCATTCTGGATTCCGGCCAGACGCTCATCCAGGTTGGACAGGGTATCCCCGGTCTTGCCCAGAGCGTCGGAGCCCTCGTTCAGGCTCTTGCTCAGCTGATCCAGCACGCCCTGCATCTGATCCGCTGTGTCGGACGCATGCTCCAGTGTGGACTTCAGATCCCCGCTGACTCCGGATACGGTATCCAGTGCGGAATGAAGTCCCGGCATCAGATTGCCGTTCAGACCGGAGCGTAAATCACGCAGCGTGGTTTTCCCCTGCGCCAGAACCTTATCCATCTGCTCCTTGGAGGTTTTAATCGTTGTCATCACATCCGTCAGTTCTGAGCTGCTGGCGTTGAAATTATCCAGCGCCGTGCCCAGCACCGCGTTCTGCGCCTGTAAATTGGTCAGACCGTCCTGAAGCTGGGTCAGGGCGTCCGCGCTGCTCTGCAGATCCTGCAGCCCCTTTTCGATGGCCGCCTTCTTAGCCAGCAGCTCCGCATTGTCAGGGGCTGCCGCAAGCATTCCCTCTACCGCGGCAAGCTTCGTCTGCAGATCTGTCTTCTGCTTCTCCAGCTGCGGTCCCAATACCGCCACGACACCGGCCAGATTATTCAGCGCCGCTTGACTATCCGTATTGATCTTGTCACTATAGGTCTTTCCCGCCGTAATCAGCTGCTGTGCCTGAGAAGCCGTTGTCTCCAGACCGGTCAGCTTCACGGAAGCCGTACCATATACACTGTTGAGCAGGCTTTCCCCGTCGCTTAAGCTCTGATCGAAAGCAGTGCCAAAGCTTCTCACATTCTTCCGGCTGCTCTTCAGCAGATCCTTCGCGTCCTGCAGCGCCGTGCTGCCTGCGTCTGCCGCCTTCACCGCTTTTACCAGCGTTCCCTTGCCATGCTCAATCTGCGTGGTTCCCTGGCTGATGGTTGCCTGGAAATCTGCCAGAACCTTCTGGTACTCGTCAAAATTGTCCCGGGCGTCCGCAATCATGCCCAGAATATTGTCATTGGTGGTCTCCAGATCGTCGGACAGGGAGACACCCAGATCCTGCAGCTCCTCTGCGATGGTTTCCGAAGCTACCTTATAGAATTCCTCTTCAATCTTACTCTGGATTGTAGTGGAGCCCGTATTGGTGATTTTCGGCGCTACTGCATTCTTCTTCTCATTTACATAATATGTTATCTCCGGAGAACCGAGGGTTCCGTCCTCGATCTGCAAAAGATCCGCGCTGAAGGTCTCCGGGATCACAATCGCCGCGTAATATTTGCCGGATTTGACGCCCTCCACAGCATCCTCCTCATCGGTAAATACCCAGCCCAGATCGTCGTTGTCCTCCATCTGTTCCAGAATCTGCTCTCCCGCCTTCAGGGTACGCTTTCTGTTTTCCGCCCCCACGTCATTGTTGGCCACAGCAACCTTAATGTTGGCTGTATTCCCGTAGGGATCCCGGTTTGCCGCAATATTAAACCAGGCATACAGAGCCGGAATGATACACATTCCCACCGCCACTATGATCGCCGCCGGGCTCTTTCCAATCCGGTGGATATCTCTTTTGAAAATTTCCATCATTTTTCTCATCGAACTCCGTCTCCTTCTGCAAATAAAACAAAATCTCCGTTAATACTCGTTGATCTTTCACTAAAGAATATATTATAATAAAAAAAAATCAAAGAGCAATAACCAGTATGTCCCGTTTCGTAGCATACTACACAGTTGAGAATAAAGTGAGTAAAGATAAATGGATAAAAGAGTGACAAAAACACGCGACGCTATCATGGACGCCTATCTGGAACTAATTTTCGAAAAAAAGGATCAGAAGATTACTGTTTCCGAGCTGGCTCACCATGCTAACATTGCCCGCAAAACCTTCTATCTCCACTATGAATCCCTGGAGGATGTCATGCGGGACGCCACCCGGCGCAAAATTGACGAGCTGCTTCATATTCTGGACAAAAAAAGATTCTTTTCCAACCCCTTCGAGACAAACGTATTGTTCCAGTGTCTGAATCAGCTGATGGAACCGGATATCGAATTCTATCGCTTTATTTCCATTGAAAATCCGGAAACCTTCTTCTGGACAGAGGTAAAGCGGATTGTGGTTCATGAAACCGTAGCAGTCTACAAGGACAAGGTGGATTTTCCGGTACAGGAGCTGCGTCTTTACGCAGAATACTTTGTATCCGGAGCCATGGCTGTCTATGTGGCATGGCTCCGTGGCGAGCTTACACTCCCCCTGGCGGAGCTGGCCCGTATCTCCGGTGAAGCCACCGCCCACGGAATCCGAAAACCCGAAAATCTTCAGGCCTGATTTACGATGAAAAAAGACAGAAAAGCTTGACAATCACGCTTTTCTGTCTTTTTTTACGCCGTTCTGGTTTTTACGTTTAATTTACATATTTCAAAATCGTATCCCAGATATCCTGCCGTTCGAAGCCCAGCTTCCATGCAGAGATACCTGCCAGATTATATTCCTTCATCAGAGCCGCCTTCAACGCGATGGACTCCTCTTCCTCCAGCCAGACCTTATAGGTCTTGCCGTCCGCCACATACTCGGCGTAATACTGACCTGTGGTCTCGTCCCAGGTCTTCTCCGCCCCGTTGGCAGCCAGAATCTTGTCAATAGCGTCCATGCCATAGGCCTTGCTGCTCACCACATTCGCCACATACTCGTCCGTATCGGACTCCTGCGCCAGCTCCTCCGCTGTCTTCGGCCGCTCCTCCCACAGTCTGGTATAGAAGGGAACCGCATTGATTACCCGCTCTGCCGGAACAGCCTTCAGGGTTTCCTCGATACCTTCACGCACCCAGTTCAGGCTGGCCACGCTTCCGGCTTCCTCAGAGCCTGCATAGTGCTCGTCATATCCCATGATAACCACGTAATCGGCTACCACGCCCTGCTCTTCCAGGTTATAGAAGCGGTTGTGGGCCGCCGGGCGGTAATTGTCCACCGAGAGAATGATTCCATTCAGACGGCACATGATAGACAGCTCCCGCAGAAACTCCACATAGCCCTTGGCAGAATCTTCCTTAATATACTCAAAATCCACATTGATACCGTCCAGATCAAACTCGATGGCCTTGGCAATCAGATTGCTGACCAGACGCTGTCTGGAGGAAGTCCGGGACAGGATCTCCTGATCGGTAATCGTATCCTTGTGGGTGATATCCTCCACAAGCGCCCACACCTCGATATTATTCTGATGGCAATAGTTTACATAAGTCTGACTGGCCAGGGAATCGATGTTGCCGTCGTCGTCCTTCAGGAAGAACCAGGTGGGAGAAATAGTGGTCAGCCCCTTGGTATTGGCAATGGTCTCCAGCACCTTGCTGTTGGCGTCCGCGTTGGTCACCTGGTGCCATGCCATATTGATGGTGTAATCCTTGGAAATATGTGTATACTCCGGCTCCGCATAGTTGGACTCGGTGGTCTCCTGACCCTTCTGTCCCAGATACTTGTTACGGATATAGCCGATAAAGCCGTCCGCGGTACGGACCTTGGTCCAGTCACCCACGTCCTCCGTCTCCTCCAATAGATACAGGGTATCTCCCTTGGATACGTCAGTCAGGATCGGACTCTTAATGCCTGCCCGGTAACGGACATTGCCGTTTTTCTTTACCGTCGCCGTATCGGCAGCGCCAAACTTCGTCCGGATCACCACACGGTTTACCTGATCCGTCAAAAGCTCATACTGCATACCGGTATATTTCTGAATGTATTGCAAAGCCACATACGCCGTATCTCCGTCCACCTTCACCGGAGTGTAATTCTCCGTATAAGACTGCTTGGCCACCGTGTAGGAATTGCTTCCCACAGAAGCCGTAATCAGCTCGGTCGGCGTCGTATACAGCAAAAGATTCTCCTGGGAGTCCCAGTAAAAACGGGAATTCAGGTAATCATACAGGGTATCGGTGGTCACATAGGGCTCGCCGTCAATCACCCTGGCCTTAAAATCCATCATCTGATCATTTAAAATCACTGCCGCTTCGTCGTTGGTGGTCACCTCGTAATAGGTATTCCAGCTCATACGCTCCTTGGAAGGGCTATATTTCTCATACAGGAACGCGAACAGCACGCCTGCCAGAATCAGTACTATCAGCACAAATATGGCCAGCATCGGCGCTGCGCTTCTTCTGCGCGATCTTCTTCGTCTCTTTTTTCTTGTCGTTGCCATAGCAGAAACCTCCTATTGGCTCTATCATAACAGAATTTTTTCTTCCCGTCACCCATTTTCGACACATTGCCGCAATTTTTCTGCCCGTTATCCGGCGGATATTTCTGCGGCCCGATCTGTCCGGCTCGGAGGGGCCTCGCCTGTTTTTCTGCTTCGGGCCGCAGTTATCCGCTCCCCAAAAGGAGTTCGTGATATATTATTCCGGAAAAGACCGCGCCTTCCTCTTTCTGAAACTCTTTTATCTGTCAATCGTGGAAATTGCGTCGACTTGACGCCTGAGAAATACAGTTACCCAGATGGTAAAAGCCCGGCTTACACAGGCCTGTGATAAAATAAAACACTTTGCTGCCTCCCTTCCTCCGGGCGGCTTTTCCGTATTCATTATAACCTGATTTTTCCGGTCAACGCAAGCTTTTTGGAAAATTTATGAAATTTTCATAAAAAAACAACTTTTTTCATATTCAGACGGGAGATTCATTCTTGTATATCCCAGAGAATATGTATATAATAGAAGTGAAACCTTTTTACGGTCATCTGAAACCGTCGGATGATGAAAGTAATAAAAAGGATGTGAGGATATATGAAGCTAGAAAAGATAAACGATAACCAGATACGCTGCACCCTGACCAGAGATGACCTGAACAACCGTCAGATCAAGCTCAGTGAGCTGGCCTACGGTACAGAAAAGGCCAAGGAGCTGTTCCGGGATATGATGCAGCAGGCAGCCATCGAATTTGGTTTCGAGGCCGACAATATTCCGCTGATGATCGAAGCGATCCCCCTGCCCAACGAATGTATCGTCCTGATCATTACCAAGGTAGAGGATCCGGAGGAGCTGGATACCCGCTTCGCGAAATTCGCGCCGGGCGGCGACAACGCTTCGGAAGAGGTCAGCGACTTAGGCGATCTCCTGCCGGAGGGCGCCGACAATGTGTTGGATATATTTAAGAAGCTCATTGATAAAAAGCTCAAAGAGGTTACCACCTCCAGCAAGGAGGAAGAAGCAGAAAAAGCGGTCTCTCTCGCCTCTGAGATTGACCTGACCCGCCTGTACTCCTTCCCGGATCTGGATACAGTCATTGACGCGGCCCACGTGCTTCAGGGCTTCTACCAGGGACAGAACTCCCTCTACCGTATGAAGCGTGGCGGCGACTACTGCCTGATTATCCACAAGAGCAGCCATACGC
>CAKRTY010000046.1 GCA_934402125.1 uncultured Anaerosacchariphilus sp.
GGACGGCGCATATATGAAGAACATTGCCCGCTAATACCGAAAATTATAAAAGCATCAAAACAAATAATAATTTCATCAAATAATAGGGGGTTTTACAACATGAACACCAAAAAACATACCGTCGCAATTATGGGCCTGGGTGTCCGCGGCAAAACACATTTAAAAGGAATTATGGAGAATTCCGACCGTTATGAGGTGGTCGGTCTCTGTGATCTGCGTGAAAATGTTATGAAAGCCGTATCTGAACAGTGGAAGCTGAACGTACCGCTTTACACAGATGTGGAAAAAATGCTGGCCGAGACAAAACCGGAGGTTTTTGTATTCGTTACTTACCCGAATCTCCGTCTCTCTATGATAGAACTGGCTCTGAAATATGGCATTAAAGCCGTGTCCTTTGAGAAGCCCATGGCTGAAGACATGAAAGAAGCAAAAAAAATGACAGACCTGTGCGTACAAAATGGCGTAAAGGCCATCGTATGCCATCAGCAGAAATATCTGACCCAGATGCAGGAGTTGAAGAAGAAAGCTGATCGCGGCGATTTCGGACAAATCAAGAAAATCTTTGCGGAGACACAGCCCTGGATGGCTCAGCTGGGAACCCACTATGTAGACTATATCATCTGGGCAAACGGCGGCTGCCGAGCAAAATCTGTTGTCGGTCATGTACACGGACCGGCTACTCTGAAGGATAATCATCCGTCACCGGATTTCCTGATGGGCGAGATTCTCTTCGAGAATGGCGTCCGCGGATATCTGGAGTGCGGTTATTTTTCCGAGCGGCACAATCCAGAAATGTATGCGGATTCCGACAACCGTCTCACCATCTGGGGAACCAACGGCTACGGCTACGCCGAAACCGATGGTTTTTGGGGCGAATGCAGTAAGGCTACCAAGGGCGAATTCATCACCGGAAAAGAACCGGGCTGGTACCATCATCAGGAAAAACAGATCCAGACTCCGTACTACACCGAGTACGCCGACTGGCTGGACGATGACTCCAAGCCCCATTCCTGCAACATCGAAACTGCCTTCCATGGATACGAAATTCTGGAGGCTATGTGCTTAAGCGCCCTGAACAACACCCGCGTAGACCTTCCGCTCACTAATTTTGATTATGAGCCGGTTCTGGAACGTATGGAAAAGGAGTTGCCGGAGTGCGGAACTCATTTAAGGGCACTTTATACAGGAGAGGAGCCAAGAGAAGAACGTGACTAAACAATGCAAAGCAAATGGACTTACAATCAGCTACGAAGAAAGCGGCGCAGGCGAGCCTCTTATTCTCCTGATGGGCCTTGGCGCACCGGGAAGCAAATGGGCTCCGCATATAGCTGCATATGAGAAACATTTTCATGTATATGCCCTGGATAACCGGGGTGCCGGTCAGTCTGATAAACCCGTTTCCTATTCCTATACCATCGAAGAAATGGCCAGGGATACCATCGGATTTATGGATGCGGTTGGTATCGAATCCGCCCATTTCAATGGTATTTCCATGGGAGGAGCTATCACTCAGTATCTGGCGGTACATTACCCGGAACGTGTGCGCTCTATTATCCTGACCAATACCTTCCCCAACTGTTGTGTCAGCTTCCGGCGCGCCATCGAAATTCTGCGTGAGGCCTGCGGCCAGCTGGATGGCATCACCTTTGGCCGTCTGGGACAATGGATGATCTTCGCGCAGCCATTCCAGGAAACGGACGAGGCGTATATGCTGGACTCTGAACTGGCTGATATGGCCGCTCCCTACCCGATGCCGGGCTACGCCTATAAAGCGCAGTGCAATGCCATTCTGGGCTTTGACATTTTAAAAGAGCTTCCCAATGTCAAAGCTCCGGCCCTGGTTGTCGGCGGTGACCGAGATCTCTTTGTTCCGGTTGAAGTCACCAAGGCTATGTGCGACGCCATCCCGGGCGCAAAGCTTTATATGGCCCAAAACGGCGGACATGTGCAGCACTGGGAGCAGCTTGAAAAATACAATCAGGTAACCCTGGATTTTCTGCTTGCGCAACTTCACTAATATCTTTTTACTATGCCTCGGTTTTCCTCCCTGCGAACACCGATTGCATATAGAAATGGGAATATGTCCGAATTTTCCTAGTCACAAAAATACCCGAACCGTTTTTCTATCAGAATGGTTCGGGTATTTTTGCTTTTCTTCTTTTTACTGTGCCGCGTCGGAAAGCAGGATTCGGTCATTGTCCAGTTCATGGCCCGCTCCTGCTTTGAAGCGGGTCAGCAAATCTTCTACGGTCATGGACTTTCGTTCTTCCCCACCCACATCCAGGACGATATTGCCATCGGCCATCATCAGGGTCCGGTTGCCCAGCTCCAGGGCCTGACGCATATTATGGGTGATCATCATGCAGGTAAGCTTCTCTTTCTCCACGATATTCTTCGTCAGCTCCAGCACCTTCTCCGCCGTACCCGGGTCCAGCGCCGCCGTATGCTCATCCAGAAGCAGAAGCTTCGGCGTCACCAACGTGGACATGAGAAGAGTCAGGGCCTGACGCTGTCCGCCGGAAAGAAGACCCACCGGCTGCTTCATCCGATCCTCCAGTCCCATGTTCAGGAGAGCCAGACGCTCCCGGAACAGCTCCTTATCCTTTTTGGAAATGCGGGAAAAGGCCGAGGTTCCCTTGACTGTACGTAAGTATGCCAGCGCCAGATTTTCTTCGATGGTCATGCCCGGCGCGGTTCCCTTTAAGGGATCCTGGAACAGGCGGCCGATGAAACGGCTGCGCTTGTACTCCGGCAGAAAGGTGATATCCTCCCCGTCCAGAAGCACCGCTCCCCCGTCCACATAGAAGCCTCCCGCTATGGCGTTGAACAGCGTGGATTTTCCGGCTCCGTTAGAACCGATGATCGTCACAAAATCTCCATGGTCCAGATGCAGAGAGAGGCCGGACAGGGCGTTCTTCGCATTGACCGTCCCCGGATTAAAGGTTTTCGATATATTCTGAAGATCCAGCATTACGCGCGGCCTCCTTTCGTCCTGTGCGCCATGTTCCGTTCATTTTTCCGCTTCTGGAAGGAAATCCAGTTTTTCATGGTCGGGAACGCGATGGCAAGCGCCACAATCACTGCCGTCACCAGCTTCAAGCCCTGTACCGGCATGATCTTTGTATACAATACGATGGCGTAGATAAAGCGATAGATGATGGAACCAAGCACTGCGGCCACGGCTCCCTTTACGACGCTTCTTCGTCCCAGCACTGTCTCACCGATAATCAGACAGGCCAGACCGATCACCACGATACCGGTTCCGCCGTTGATGTCGGCAGTATTCTGGTACTGGCCCACCATGGCGCCGGAGAGAGCCGTCAGCGCGTTGGCCACGCACAGACCTACGGTGATGGTAAAGGTCGGATTTACCGAGGAAGCCCGCACCATATCGATGTTATCGCCGGTGGCCCGGATAGACAGGCCGAGACGGGTCCCCAGGAACAGCACCAGAAGGATTCCCGCCAGAATAACCACAGCTCCGGCCAGCAGCGCCTTGTACCAGGCTCCGCCGATTCCGGTCGCCTGAAACAGGGAAAAAATCGTCGCTGTCTTCAGCAGGCTCACATTGGCGCTCCATTTCATGACCATCAGGTTGATGGTATAAAGTCCCATATTTGTGATGATACCGGCCAGAATGGACGGTACCCCCAGGCGAGTCTGCTGAAACGCGGTCACAAAGCCCGCACAGACGCCGGCCGCCATAGCCGCCGGAACCGCCAGGAACGGATGTCCCGACGCCGCCATGGTAACAGAAACAGCCGTACCCAGAACGAAGCAGCCGTCCGTAGTCATATCGGCAATGTCCAGTACCCGGAAGCTCAGGAACAGCGCCATGGGGATCAGCGCATACAGAAAGCCCAGCTCCAGGGCCGTTTGTAAAATATGTAACACAAAAACACCTCCATACAGAAATGCAGGCAGGACAATTGTGGCTGCCGCCCTAATTGCCCTGCTGCTGTGCAAATTCAGATTTTATTTTTCTTAGTCCTCAGTGGTCTGAACCTCGGTTACGCTGCCCAGGCTATCGAATACGGAAACGTCGATTCCAAGAGCTGCTGCGGTCTCCGTGTTGACTGTGATGATACCGCCCTCTGTCACGTAGTAATCCTCCAGTCCGTCCATACCCTCTGTCATAGCTGTATAAGCAAGGTCTGCTGTCTGGGTACCCAGGTCTGTGTAGTTGACGCCGCAGGTGGCGAAGGCTCCGTTTCTTACGAAGGAATCCGCTCCGGTGTAATGGGGGATACCTGCCTTAGCCAGATCCTCATAGATAGCCAGCTCTGCCGCCATGATGACATTGTCAGTCGGTGTAAAGATGGCGTCTACCTTGTCAGCTACCAGAGCGGAGGCTGCCGCGATTACCTCGTCGTTGGTGTTGGCTGTCTGCTCGGTGTAGGAGATTCCCTTTGCGTCCAGATATGCCTTTGCGTCCGCAATCGGCTTGGTGGAGTTTGCCTCAGACAGGGAATAGAGAAGACCCACATTCTTGAGATCCGGATTCTGTGCCAGCATCATTTCCATAATCTTATTGGTATCCAGGGCGTCGCTGGTTCCTGTCACGTAATCAATGCCGGTCAGCTCTGCTGCCTCCGGATCGGAAATGGCTGCGAACACCACCGGGGTCTGGGTTTCCTGAGCGCATACGGTCATAACCTGCGCTGCCAGGGTGGCAATGGGAATGATGGCGTCTACGCCGTCGGCGATGGCCTGGTCGCCAATCTGCTTCAATGTGGTCTGATCGTTCTGACCGGAATAAATCTCGTAATGGATGGTTACATTTTTATCCTTTGCAAGCTGATCCAGCTCTGCTGCCACTGCATTGGCAATCTCATCCAGGGATGCGTGATCCAGCTGCTTTACAATAGCTACGTTGTACTCTGCCGTATCGCCGGAAGCCGCTGTGTCTGTACTCTCTGCCGCGGTATTGTCTGCCGCCGTATCTGCGGAGGTATCGGCCTTTGCTCCACAGCCAACCAGGGAACATGTCAGTGCTGCCGCACAACCAAAAGCTACCAGTTTCTTCAGATTCATCTTCTTCATAATTTTGTTCTCCATTCTTTTTTTAATTTAGATGGCAGATGTAACAGCCCGCCTTGCCGGAGCCGACTGTCTGGAGGAAAGTATCATTCGTTCTACCCCGCCAGGTAAATCCTGAGAACACTCCGTGTTCCCAGGCTCGCGGCTGTTCGCCGCATGTTCAGATGAAAATCCAAACCGGATGATGTGCAAGCACCTCCTCCGGCCCGGCTTTTCATCTGAACGCCTGGCTCATTAGGTATACGAAAAACGCCTTTACCCCATATACATGGGACAAAAGCGTTATATACTTCTGCGATACCACCCAAATTGACATTTCCTGCGAAATGTCCGCTCGCTACACGTACCATCATACGTGCCCCGATGGATAACGGGTGGGGTCCCGTCAGCTTCTACTTGATTCCGTTCAAAGCCGCCCTCCGAAGTCCATTCACCGACTGTCTCACGCTCCGTTTCCACCCTCCGGAACTCTCTGTAGATCCACATCTGTCCGCTACTACTCTTCTTCACAGGTTTCTCTGTTTGATGTTGTTTGTATTATATGCACGTTTTTCCGGTTTGTCAAGAGTTTTCTAAAAATTTATTTTATTAGTTTAGCTTATTAAAGCATCGTATTTCCCCCCTTCGCCACCTGCTTAATCAGACGCTTGTATACCTTTCCGATATCCCAGTGGGACGGAATCACATAACGGCACGCCCCGACGTTATCAAATTTTCCCTCTGTAATCCCAGCTTCTTCGATAAAATCGTCACTCACCCGATCGATATTATCACAATGATAGACATCCGCCAGATCGTAGATTTTCTCCAGGGCCTTACCTAATTAAAAGCTTGCCTAATTAAAAACAGACCATTCCGCAACTATCATTTTCTATCAAAAATGATGTTCGCAAAATGGTCTGTCTCTTTACGCTTCCTGTCCGGCAGCGTTTATCGATTTGTCAACTGTGCTTTTAAAGCTTCTAACTCCTTCTGAAGCTTCTCTATATCCGCCTCGTTCTTGCTCAGAGCTGCGTCTTTTTCAAGTAATTCCGCACTCATTTCCTGTGTCCGCAGCTTCTCTTTATCTAATTCTTCCTTTAATTCTTCCACATAGTATTTTAACGAATTTTCATCTAAAATCCGCAGCGCTTCTGACCACATACCGATGACCTCCTCCGGGTTACGGCGCAGCAGGGCAATCTCCTGATAGATAGGTTCCAGCCACGGATAGTGCTCGATGTTCTGCTCGGCATCCGCCAAATCTTCCGTGGTCAACAGAGACAGCCATGCATGCAAACTTCCTTTTTCACCTTCAGCATACGGGATTTTTGTAAACACGTCAAGGGCTATCAAAAAATATTCGTCTAGCATTTCCAGATTCAGGCCAGTATCATAGCTGATTTTTCCATGATGAAAATAGGCGTCCGCATGGCGGTGAAATTCGGCTGTGGATTTCTCATAGAGTACAATCACATATACCTTCTTGATATCCCGGTATGTAAAATCTGTGCCCCGTTCACCGCGAATCCGTGTATACTGTCGCATCAGCAGATCGGCTGCATAGCAGGACAAGCGCTCCTCTGTAAACGCATAGCCATTTTTCTGAATTTCGATATTCGCCAGAGAGCCATCCTCCAATTCTACTAACAAATCCATGATCAGATAGGTTTCCCCATCAATCAGGCTGTCCTCCACTGGAAGAATCCTTTTGATTTTCACACGCATTCCCAAAATAGCAGAAATAAATTTTTCCAATCGGTCTGCGTGCCTGTCCGGATTGAAGATGAATTTAAAGAACGGATCGTAGGTCAGCGGCAAGGATTGATTTCCTGCGAAGAAATCCAGAATTCGTGCTCTCCATCTTTCGTTTTTGATTCCCTGATAGGTCTTATACAGTCTCGGTGACTGTGTCAGCCTCATCAGGGCTTCTTCCTTCGTCTGCGGTGCGGTTTTCCATACCACAGCCTGATCGTTGTTTACCGATGTGTCTGTTCTCGTTACTAGACTCCTTTCTCACTCAGTTTTTGTAAAATATAGGGAAACAGTTTGGCGAGATGCCATAGATAATAAAACAAATGTGCCTGAAAACACATGTAGAGAATACCATATCACATTTTAAATTACAAGTATTTCCAATTATTTTATAGTTTTTTATACGTCCCGGTTTATGTGAAATTACACACATCTACTACCAGAAGAGAGAAATATCCCCTCTCACCGGGAAAACAACGCGCTCCCGGAGAGAGGGGATATTTTTCCCTTCGTCCGTCTTATATCTTATTGTCTTTTATATTTTCGTCCCAGATAATACTGTACCTTAAAGAACACCAGCACCAGCCAGTAGCACAGGTTGTAATGGCCCTTTTTCATCAGCCACAGGTAGATCCGAATCGACACCGACAGCTTATCCATGGTGTGCTTCTCCAGGGCCTCTTTTACCATCGCGTCCTCGCAGATCCGCTTCACATTTGCCACCACGCTTTGGCGTCCGGACTGATAATTCCGGTAGATCTCATTTTTCACGGCCAACACCGCAAGCCCCAGAAAATCATTGCGGATCTGGGCCGTAAAGTCATAGACGCCCTTGGCGTCTGAGATGGCCTGCAGACGTCCGCTTAAAAGCTTCACCTTCTCGATATAGGAGCTGTCGTACTGGCCTGTGATAGACTTCTGGTTGATCCAGTAATGATAGGGATAGAAATCCTGCACCACGCACAGCTTCCGGGTATCCAGAATCACCGGGAAGGTGATCTGCAGATCCTCGCCCACCGCCACCCGGTTGTCGCAGAACTCCACATTTGCCTGCAGCAGGGATTTCCGGAACAGCTTGGTCACCCGGGCCGGCTGCAGGGTGCGTCCGAAGAAATAGCCGTCGTTGATAAGGGTCGGGAACAATGCCTCCAACTCCTTCCGGTCGTACACACTTTTCCTGAAATTGGAAATCTCGTTTCGCTTCGGAATCTTCGGATCCTCAAAATCAAAGACCAGACCGCAGACTGTCACGTCCGCGTCCTCCCGCTCCGCCAGAGTCAGCATCCGCTCATACATATCCGGATCAATCCAGTCGTCGCTGTCCACAAATCCGATATAGGCACCTCTTGCCAGCTCAAGTCCTGCCTTCCAGGCCGAGGTCAGACCGCCGTTTGGCTTATGGTGTACCCGGATATTGGTATAGTCTTTCGCATACCGGTCGCACAGGCTTCCGGAGGAGTCCGTGGATCCGTCGTCCACCAGAATAATCTCCAGATCGGTTACGGTCTGATTTAAAATACTGTCCACACAGCGCTTCAGATATTGCTCCACATTGTAGACCGGAACAATCACGCTTAACTTCTTACTGTTTTCCATTTTCACTCTTCACCTGATTCAGTAATCTCCGATACAACCCCGGACAGGCCAGAAACAGCCGGTAGCCTATCGCCGTCCGAAGGGGAAACTTTCCATACTTCTTCACACGCCGCAGGCCTTCGCGAATCAATGTCTGAATTTTCTTCTGCTGCTCTTCACTTCCGGGAAGCTGATCCCGCATGCCGAAATAGATATCAATGCTTCCGTCCGCCAGCGCCTGAAGCCCCGGTACCATAAGCTCCCGGTAGCCCTTCTCTTCAAAGAAGTCTATCCGCTCCGCCACTGCCGTCACCCAGTCCATCCGCCGGGGATTGAAACCCCGGGTAATGCTCACCGGCGTCACAAAGTACCCATAAAGCGACCGATCCACATAGGCCGCCTGTCTCACCTTATCATAGATCCGGTAGGTGGTCGCCTCGTCCTCGTGAATTCTCCCAAGGGGATAGCGGATTTCCTCGAACAGCTCTCTCCGGTACAGCTTGTTCCAGGCCACTACGAAATAAGCGCCGTCGGGAAGATAGAGATTCGCCAGCATCTCCCGACCTGTATACACGCGCGTCTCCCCGGTTCCATGCTCCGGGATTTTCTCGCCC
>CAKRTY010000047.1 GCA_934402125.1 uncultured Anaerosacchariphilus sp.
CTGCTTCATCGCCCGTATCCGCTCCATGGTAAGCTCATATCGTTCCCTGATCTCATCCATCGAAAAAGTGCCTCCTTATATATCATAACTCTTAACCGCGATACCAACCTTTGTACCCTGGTATCGCTACATCCCAATTACGCATACCACAGCCCAGAGGATAAACAGAATCCCGTTGACCGCCACGCCCGCCTGGGCGGAAATCAGATAGACGTCCTCCTCCTTCATTCCCCGCAGCGCCAGGATAAACCCGGCGACACAGGATACCATGGCCAGCACGCCCAGAAGCCCCACAATGCTTCCGGCCTGTCCTGACTTTCCGTAGGCGATTTCCAGGGAAATCCCTGTAAAAATCAGGGAAGCAGCTGCGCAGGCCACGGACATCAGTCCCTGCTTTGTATGCTTTTTATTGGTAAATTTATAACTTCTTCTCGCCATATTTCTTTCTCCAGTGATGCATAAACCATACAAATAACAGGTAGCCGACGGCTCCCCCGATGGTATTCAGCAAAAGATCATCCACGTCAAAGCAGCCTACCCGTAAGATAAGCTGACAGGTCTCCGCCAGCAGACTGGCCAGAAAGCACAGGATGATCGTCCGGTCTGCCCGCCGGACAGAGGGGAAAAGAAGCGGCACAGCGAATCCCAGCGGAATCCCCATAGCCACATTTCCCCAGATATTAATCAGCACCGCCACTGTCCCCAACACGTCCCGGTGCATCAGAAATCGCTTAATTTCCCGAAACAGAACCAGATTATACCGGTAATCCGGACTGACATCGGTTCTACCGTAAGCCTCGGAAAAAAACATAAAATAGATCAGGCACGCCAGATATATCATCAGCAGTGCCCGTCCAATCCTCCTCAGTCTGTCTCTGGAATCTTTTTTCATGCTGCCTGTCTGTCCACCTTAAAACATCAAGTCTGATTTATTTTTCAGCAGTCTGGCGCCGTTTACGATACCCAGAATGCCGGTCACGATACCGGTCACCAGCACGATGATCCCCAGAACAATAGAGCCGGCTCCCGTCTGTGTCATAGTCTTATATGCTTTCTCGTTCATACCTTATGCCTCCTTATTTTGCTCCATACTGCTCATAGTATGCGTCAATGGCCGCCTTTAATGTGTCGTCAATCAGGACTCTGCCCTGACAGGGGCGATTGTAGAGGTGCTCTACCACATCCGCCATGGTAACGATGGCGTTGGTCTCAAAACCATACAGATCCTTTACCTCATCCAGTGCGCATTTTACGCCGCCTTTTCCGACTTCCATACGGTCCAGGGATACCATCAGACCCACGATCTCCACGTCAGCCGCGCCCTTTACCTTCGGAACGGTCTCCTCCATGGACTTACCGGAGGTGGTCACATCCTCAATCATAACCACACGGTCGCCGTCCTTCAGGCTGCTTCCCAGGAAGCTTCCCTTATCTGCGCCGTGATCCTTTTCTTCCTTCCGATCAGAGCAGTAACGAACCTCCTTGCCGTACAGATCGCTGTAGGCGATAGCCGTTACCACACTCAGGGGAATGCCCTTGTAAGCCGGTCCGAACAGTACGTCAAAATCGTCGCCGTATCTGTCGTGGATGGCATGGGCGTAATACTGTCCCAGTCTCTTCAACTGTGATCCGGTCACGTAGGCGCCCGCATTCATGAAAAACGGGGACTTTCTGCCGCTCTTTAATGTAAACTCACCGAACTTCAAAACGTCAGATTCTACCATAAATTCTATAAATTCCTGCTTGTATGCTTCCATTTTATCTGAACCTCCTGTATTAAGCCATATTTCTTTTATCTTAGCATAAAGTACGCTGCTTCGCAATCCGGCAATTAAAAATTCAAGTACCAGGCCGCTATCCGGTCTCCCCACAGAGCCGCCAGACCAAGGCCAAAAGCCAGAAACGGTCCCAGGGCAAACGAGTCCTTCTTTTTCAGACGCTTTGTAGCCAACATAAAAGCCGCATAGACGCCCCCGGTCAGCAGACCGAACACCATGGCGCAGACGGTGGCGTCCATACCCAGGAAAAAGCCGGATGCCGCCATCAGCTTTATGTCTCCGCCCCCAAAGGCTCCCGGTACAGCCAAGGTCAGAAGCAGCATGGGAACTGACACAAGCAACATAGCCGTAAGCCGATCCCCAATTCCATGCTCCGGAACCAGAAACAGCTGCGCCACTCCCAGTAATAAAATAAATAGGTGAAACCGGTTAGGAATGATCCGGGTGCGCCAGTCAATCAGGGCCACCGCCAGTAAGATTCCAAGATAACAAAAGACTACCGCGTTTTCCACAGATATCAAATGTATAAATTTCTCTAACATCATCCGGCTTTTCATCCTCCTTATTACAGATCTGCTTCCCGCTTATACAAAAAGCACCGGGGTTATCCAGTGCTTTTGCCTTTGTACCCCGCCTGGGGCTATCTTACGGCTCCGATCAGCTCGTTGATATCGGATACCTGATATTTTTTCATATAGGCCAGGATTCCCTCTGCCGTCTCCTTTGCCGCATAGGGATTGGCAAAATTGGCAGTTCCTACCGATACGGCCGTTGCGCCTGCCAGGATAAATTCCATAGCATCATCGCCGTTGGTAATGCCGCCCATGCCGATGATGGGAAGCTTCACGGCGTTTGCCACCTGATATACCATCCGCACTGCCACAGGCTTCACCGCCGGACCGGACATCCCTCCGGTCTTGTTGGCAATGGCAAAGGTACGGCGGTTGATATCGATCTTCATTCCGGTCAGGGTATTGATAAGGGACAGTACATCCGCCCCGCCTGCCTCCGCTGCCCGGGCCATCTCCGTAATGTCGGTCACGTTGGGGCTCAGCTTCATGATAACCGGCTTCTTCGCGTACTTCTTTACTTCCTTTGTGATGGCCTCCAGGGCGTCCGGCTTCTGACCGAAGGCGATGCCGCCCTCCTTTACATTGGGACAGGAGACATTGATCTCCAGCATATCCACGTCCGCGTCAGACAGACGTTCCACCGCGTCGCAGTAGTCCTCTGTGGTCTTGCCGCAGACATTGACGATAATTTTTGTGTCGTATTTCCGAAGCTTCGGAAGATCCCGCTCCAGAAATACATCCAGGCCAGGATTCTGAAGTCCGATGGCGTTGAGCATACCGCTTCTGGTCTCTGCGATACGCGGGGTCGGATTTCCGGGCCAGGGCACATTGGCCACGCCCTTAGTTACTACGGCTCCCAGCTCGCCCAGGTCGTAAAATTCTCCGTATTCTCCGGCAGATCCGAAGGTTCCGGAGGCTGTCATCACCGGATTCTTAAGCTCGACTCCGGCCAGATTTACACTTGTCTTGTATTCCATAGCTCTTTTCTCCTTCGGTTACAGTTCGATCTCATCTGCCGCAAACACCGGACCATCCTTGCAGATACGCTTGTTCTTCACATTCGTATGGGCGTCCACATCCTTGGACTTACATACGCAGGCCAGACAGGCTCCGATGCCGCAGGCCATCCGCTCCTCCAGGGAAAGATAGCAGTCGATGCCTTCCTCCTCCGCGTAAGCTTTCAGAGCCCGGAGCATAGGTCCCGGTCCGCAGGCGAAAATTGCGTCTGCATGGAGATCGTTCTCTCTGATAGCGTCCAGTACATTGCCCCTGGTTCCGGCGCTGCCGTCCTCTGTAGCTACCACAAGCTTCGCATGGCGGGACAGCTCGTCCTTCAGGAACAGATCTCCGCCCCGGTATCCGGATACCACGATCTTTTCACCGGGAAGCTGCTTGGACAGCTCCACCATGGGCGGTACGCCGATGCCGCCTCCGATGAGGAATACTTTTTTATAGCCCTTGTCCAGAGGGAAGCCATTTCCCAGGGGGCCGATAAGACGTAAGGTCTCTCCCGCGCCGTAGCCGGAAAACTCCGCGGTTCCGGCTCCTGCCTTCCGGTATACCAGACGCAGGCTCTTATTCTCTTTATCAATCTCGCAGATACTGATGGGCCGGGGCAAAAGCCGGGACTCATCGTGGCAGTAGACGGATACGAACTGACCGGGTCTTGCCTCCTCCGCGATATGCTCTGTCTGAAGCCACAGGCTGTAGACGCCCGGGGCAATCTCACGCTGCTCTTTGATAAGCGCTGTTTCCTGATATTTCATAGTCTTCTCCTATCGTGCGTTCAGTGCGCCGCTGATATCGGCAACCATGTCCTCTACTGCTGCCCGGGAAGCGTCGCCAAAGTTTTCTGCGCCGAACTTTGCGTACTTCTCCTGCTTGTATGCGGCAATGATGCCTCTGGAGGAGTTGACGATGGCTCCCAGACCGTCCTCGTTAAAGAAGTTCACCAGGTCCTTGCCCTTTCCGCCCTGGGCGCCGTAGCCCGGCACCAGGATAAAGGTCTTCGGCATGAGCTTTCTCAGCACTGCGCCCATCTCCGGATAGGTAGCGCCTACCACTGCGCCGATGTAGCTGTAGCCGGACATTCCCACATGCTCCTCGCCCCACTGGGCTACCTTCTCGCCTACCAGCTCGTAGAGCGGACGGCCGTTTACCAGCTGATCCTGGAACTCGCCGCTGGAGGGATTGGAGGTTTTTACCAGGATAAAGAGACCCTTGTTTTCTTCCTTACATACCTCGATAAAGGGGTTGACGCCGTCGCTGCCCAGATAGGGATTGACTGTGGCGAAATCCTCATCAAAGGGAACATAACACTTGCTTCCCACCTGTACCTTGCCCAGATGTCCTACCGCATAGGCTGCGGAGGTGGAACCGATATCGCCGCGCTTCACATCGCCGATGACAACCAGATCCTTGGACTTGCAGTAATCAATGGTTTTCTTGTACGCCTTCAGACCCTCGATACCAAACTGCTCGTACATGGCAATCTGAGGTTTTACAGCCGGAATCAGATCACAGGTTTTATCCACAATCTCTTTGTTGAACTGCCAGATAGCCTCTGCGGCTCCCTCCAGGGTCTCGCCGTACTCCGCGAAGGCCTTCTCCTTTACCTGATCCGGGATATAGGAAAGCATCGGATCCAGTCCTACTACGATGGGCGCTCCTGTTTTCTGAATTTTCGCAATCAGCTTATCAATCATATTACGTTCTCCTTCTTTTTATAGAGTGGCTCTGTTACTCAAAAAAGCCTATTGGGAAGCATTATATCGTATTTTATTTCCAAATGCAACCATAAGCGCCTCTGCGCCTAATCATTTCGCGGTATAAAAGCCTTAATATAGATGCCGTCCTCCCGGTATTCCTCACAGAGCACCTGACCTATTTTACGGATACGCTGGATATCCCCTGCCTGGGCGTAGGGAAACAGCTTTTCCACCTGTACCCGGCTGTTCCGAAGCTGCTCCTCCAATGCCTCCTGAAGCTCTGAAAGCCCTGCGCCGGTTCCGGCGGAGATCCCGATGACCCGGACTGCCTTCGGATCCTTGGGAAGCTCTGTATCCGGCACCAGATCCCGCTTATTGAACAGCGTGATAACCGGCTTTCCCCCGATCTGCAGCCGATCCAGCGTCTCGTAAACCGCCTCCATCTGGGCGTCCATCTGCGGATTCGCGCTGTCCACCACATGAAGGATAAAGTCTGCGTAACGGGCTTCCTCCAGGGTACTCTTGAAGGCCTCTACCAGATGATGAGGCAGCTTCCGGATAAAGCCTACCGTATCCGTCAGCAGGAGCTCCTGACCGCTGGGAAGCTTAAGCCTCCGGGTGGTGGGATCCAGCGTAGCAAAGAGCTTGTTCTCGGCCAGAATTCCGGCCCCGGTCAGGGCGTTTAACAGAGTGGACTTTCCTGCGTTGGTATAGCCTACGATAGCCGCTACCGGAACACTCTCATTCAGACGTTTTTTCCGCGCCGTATCCCGGTGAATCTGCATCTCCTTCAACTCCCGGTTCAGGCGGGCAATCCGGCTCTTAATGAGTCTACGGTCTGTCTCCAGCTTTTTCTCACCGGGGCCACGGGTTCCGATACCGCCTCCAAGCCTCGACATGGCGATACCCTTTCCGGTAAGTCTTGCCAACCGGTACCTGAGCTGGGCCAGCTCCACCTGCAGCTTTCCCTCGCTGGTGGTGGCGTGCTGGGCAAAGATATCCAGAATCACCAGGGTCCGGTCCATGACCTTCAGATCCAGCTCCTGCTCCAGACCTCTAAGCTGAGCCGGCGTCAGCTCATCGTCGCAGATAACCCCTTCTGCCCCAAGCTCCCTTGCCAGTTCCCGGACCTCGTCGATCTTGCCGCTGCCGATATAGGTGCCCGGATGCATGGATTCCCGGTTCTGGATGACCCGGCCCACAGCCTCCGCGCCGGCTGTATCCGCCAGCTCCGCAAGCTCGGAAAGAGATTCCTCTACCATTTCATTTTCCCGGGTACAGACGCCGATGAGAATGACGCGCTCCCGTGTTTCCTGTGTATTTTCAAATACCTCTGCCAAATTCAATCCTCCGTCTCTTTCTTTTCCTGCTCCCAGTAAGCCCGGTTCATGGTACAGCGAAGCACCAGCCAGCGGGGCAGCCGCCGGTAACTCTTTCCCAGCTTATAGCCCAGAAATTTACAGCCGCTCTGCCAGATGAGCATCGCCACAAGCCAGGGCTTTCCTATCTTCATACAATGGGCCGCCGTTTTTTTCACCAGCCGGATTCCCTCTCCCTCAGAGGGTACGCCTTCAAAAATCTCCGGATGCTCCGCCTGGGAAACCGCCAGATCAAAGTTCCGGTGAAACTGCTCCCTGCCGCTGTAGTTATGGGAATGGATCACCCGGGCGTCTGCCGCGTAAGCGATGGCATAACCGGACCGGATCAGTCCCCCAGCGTAAATCATATCCTCATTGAAAATGGTCCGCCGGATAAAGCCCCCCTGCCGGAGATAAGTTTCCCGCTCATACATGGCGCAGACATTGGAACAGAAAAAGGTTTTGATTCCAAGATTTTCCAAATCTTTTGCTGTCTTTACGCGGCTCTCCTCCGGATAATTGAAGAGCCGGGTGTAGCGCTCCAGCTCCCGACAATCCTCTTTTGCCCGCTGTCTTGCGTAGGCCCCTTTGATCTCCGGCCCGGTAAAGGCCGCCGCCAACCGCTCCACCAGAAATTCGTCGGCGGGAAGGGCGTCCTGGGTCATAAAAAGCAGATAGTCCGCCCCGGACAGCCGCGCGCCCCGGTCTCTGGTGCCGCCATGGTCGAATTCATTTCTGGAAAGCTCGTGAAGCTCTGCTTTCGGAATCCCCTCCAGCATGGCCCGCACATCTACCTCCGTCCGGGTATTCATCACCAGAATCCGATTTACGGCTCTGGTCTGCCCGGACAGCCGTTTCAGCAGCTCCCGGAATTCTGCTCCCGGGCGGTAAGCCGGGATAATCACATCAATGGTTGCATCCTCTCTCATAGGTTCTCCCTCTGAAAAAATGGACGAGGCTCGTTTCTCCCCGTCCATCTCATCTGTTCTTATTCGCTTGCTGCGGTCTTTGCCGCCACGCCTGTATCCAGTTTGATCTTCTCATTGATCTTCAGGACCGTCGGCGACGGATAGTAATCCTCCTCACCGAACAGGAACTTATGCAGCTCCTTCACGTTCAGCTCCAGATCCGCCGGGGCCACGATAGCCTGCTTGTTGATCTTCACATTTTCGATATAGGTGGGGAAGCCGCTGCTCTCACCCAGCTCATAGGACATCATGCTGGCCGCCATTCCAATCATCGTTGTCTTCGGAATATTGGTCGCTACCAGCGGGAATACATCGTCGATGATCTTATTGATGGTTCCCAGACCTGCGCCCTTTGCCTTTTCCACAATCTTGCTGATAACCGTTCTCTGACGCTCCGTCCGCTTAAAATCGCTTCCGGCCGTGTAACGGATCCGGCAGTAAGAGGTTGCCTGCAGACCGTCCAGGGTCTGAAGTCCCGGTCCCTCCAGGAAGGGGCTGTAGTGATCCAGATAATCCTCGGAAATCTCCGTAGTCTCATACATATAGCTGTTGACCAGCTCCCATTCGTCCTCCTGCACATCGATATCAATGCCGCCCAGGGCGTCAATGGTCTTGATCAGCGCCACAAAGTCCACGCTGACATAATACTGGATATTCAGATCCAGGTTGGTATTCAGCATTTCCATAGCCTGCTTGGGGCCGCCGCTCTTATAAGCCGCGTTACATTTGCCGTAGGTATCGTCCGCACGGTTCAGGTAGGTGTCGCGGTATACGGACATAAGCTTCACTTCTTTGGTCTCATTGTTGATACTTGCGATGATGATGGTATCGCTGCGGTTGCCCGCGCCCAGCTCGCCAATCTTCCGGGTATCGATACCGAACAGGGCGATATTGGTGTAGCCCTTCAAAAGCTTTGCGGTATCCGCGTCCATATCCTCATTCATGGTGACCTCGTCGGCGTCCACGCCCAGATTCTGGATTTTTCCAAGTTTTCCCAGGACAAAGACGCCCAGTCCCAGAACCAGGATCAACAGCACCTCCAGTGTCAGGATCGCGATCAGCTTCTTTTTCCGTTTTTCTTTCTTGCGTTTTCTGGCTATCCGTTTTCTCTCCTCCGGCGTATGAGCTGTATGGCCGGAGCTGTGAGAATGCTTTCTGCCTTTTGTATTGGTTGTCATAAACGTATTAACCCTTTCCTGTGCTGACGCCTAGTAGGCATTTTTATTGATAAAGCCCTTAAAGATCGTCAGAAATAAGATTTTTATATCAAACCCCAGCGTCCAGTTCTCAATGTAATAGAGATCGTATTCGATCCGCTTACGAATCGAGGTATTACCCCGGTACCCATTGATCTGGGCCCAGCCGGTCATACCCGGACGCACCTGGTGTTTAATCATATAACGGGGAATCTCCTCCCGGAACTTCTCCACGAAAAACGGACGCTCCGGACGGGGTCCCACCAGACTCATGTCCCCTTTTAAGAT
>CAKRTY010000048.1 GCA_934402125.1 uncultured Anaerosacchariphilus sp.
ACGCACTCTCACAATCCTACCCAATATTCGCATATCGTGGGATTATCATCCCACTTTTATGCTCATATCGGGGCGGGCCCTAAGGTCTTTCGCCCACCTATGAGCAAGCTCATGTGGGCTTAGACCTTTTGACCCTGGCATCAAGACAAAAAGTACTTGCATTTTTTGCTAAATTGCGGTAGTATTTTGAATTACAGACAAATGTCCGTATGATAAAGACATAGAGGAGAATATGAAAAATGAGTGAGAAGCTTAAGGTAGGTATCCTGGGCGGTACCGGAATGGTAGGACAGAGATTCATTTCTTTACTGGAGAATCACCCCTGGTTTGAGGTAGTAACCATCGCGGCCAGCGCAAGAAGCGCGGGAAAGAGATACGAGGACGCGGTAGGCGGCCGCTGGAAGATGGACACTCCCATGCCGGAGGCCGTGAAGGACATCGTAGTCATGAATGTCAATGAGGTAGAGAAGGTAGCTGCGGGCGTGGATTTTGTATTCAGCGCCGTAGATATGACCAAGGATGAGATCCGTGCCATCGAGGAAGCCTATGCGAAGACCGAGACGCCGGTAGTGTCCAACAACAGCGCGCACCGCTGGACGCCGGACGTGCCCATGATCATCCCGGAGATCAATCCGGACCACACAGCGATCATCGAGAAGCAGAAGGAGCGCCTTGGCACCAAGAGAGGCTTCATCGCCGTAAAACCCAACTGCTCCATTCAGTCCTATACCCCGGCCCTGAAGGCGTGGGAGGAGTTCGAGCCCTACGAGGTAGTGGCTACCACCTACCAGGCGATTTCCGGAGCGGGCAAGACCTTCAAGGACTGGCCGGAAATGGTGGGAAATATCATTCCCTACATCGGCGGCGAGGAGGAGAAGAGCGAGAAGGAGCCCTTACGTGTTCTGGGAACCTGTGAGGACGGCGAGATTAAGCTGGCAAAAGAGCCGGTTATCACCTGCCAGTGCATCCGTGTCCCGGTCCTGAACGGCCACACCGCGGCTGTATTTGTAAAATTCCGCAAGAAACCGACCAAGGAGCAGCTCATCGAGAAGCTGGAGAGCTTCCGCGGAGTACCCCAGGAGCTTGCGCTTCCCAGCGCGCCGAAGCAGTTTATCCAGTATATGACCGAGGATAACCGTCCCCAGGTAACGCTGGACGTGGACTATGAGAGAGGCATGGGCGTATCCATCGGAAGACTCCGTGAGGATACAGTCTATGACTGGAAGTTCGTCGGCCTGTCCCACAACACCGTCCGGGGCGCTGCAGGCGGAGCCGTACTCTGTGCGGAGCTTCTGAAGGCAAAGGGCTTTATCACAGCAAAATAAGGTTTATGAAATCGAATAAAAAAGGTGTAAAAATGGTCATTTCTGCCGCAGGAATGGCCATTTGCCTGTTATGCGGCGGATGCGCGGGGCAGAAAGTGCCCGATGCAGAGTGGAATATGGAAGATACGTTTGATGAAACGAGCGCTGAAACAGATAATTCGGACGTAGAGGAGAATGCTTTGCAGGAGGCGGCAGCGTCCGGAGACGAAGCGAAAGCTGAAACGAAAGATGGAGATAAAGAGGCGGAGCTCGACGGAATGTTCACAGCCGAACCCATTTCCGATGAAGTATTTGAGCGGATCAACGGTATTTCCTATGTGGAAAACGACAATATCGGCCGCGAGGATCTGCGTTACCTGCGCCTGCTTTACTGCGGCTTCGACGGGGAGACCCATGTGGGGGAAATGATTACGAACGCGCAGATAGCGGATGAAATTCTGGAGATTTTCCGGACGCTTTATGAAAATGACTATCCCATCGAAAAAATACAGCTGATTGACGAGTACGGCGGCGACGACGATCTGGCCGTGGCGGACAACAACACCTCCTGCTTCAATTACCGGGTGGTAGCAGGCAGCACAAAGCTGTCCAGGCACGCCCTCGGCATGGCCGTTGATATCAATCCCTTTTACAATCCTTATGTGACTTATCCGAACGGTGTGAAGCACAGTTCCCCGGAGGGAAGCGACATTTATGCGGATCGGAGCGCGGATTTTCCCTATAAGATAGGCGGAGAGGGAGATCTGTGCCTGCAGCTTTTTGACGCCCACGGTTTTACCTGGGGAGGACGCTGGAAAAGTGTGCAGGATTATCAGCATTTCCAGAAATAAGAGGATTCCGGAGAAACTGGACATGGAAAAATCTTCCAGATACGGCAGAAAAAGCATTGACGGCAGAAGGAAAATTGTGCTATGCTTCAGGCAGCGGCTCCCGCTATCCGGAAACCTTCTTTCCGATTTCCCCAGATACAGATGATTTTACTTGACAGAAGAGGAAAAATATAATAAGATAGTACCTGGAAAGCGAACAAATATTCGAAAACAGACGTTCGAAATAAAAGAATAAATCAGGTACGGAATAAAGGAGAAGCTATGGCAAACGAAGAAAAACAGAAAGCATTGGAAGCAGCCCTGGCCCAGATTGAGAAGCAGTTTGGAAAGGGCTCCGTCATGAAGCTGGGAGACAAGGGCGCGAACATGCAGATTGAGACGATTCCCACCGGCTGCCTGAGCCTGGATCTGGCGCTGGGACTGGGCGGTATCCCCAAGGGACGAATCATCGAGGTCTATGGCCCGGAGTCCAGTGGTAAGACCACCGTGGCCCTGCATATGGTAGCGGAGGTGCAGAAGCGGGGAGGCATTGCGGGCTTCATCGACGCGGAGCACGCCCTGGATCCGGTGTACGCGAAGAATATCGGCGTAGATATCGACAATCTTTATATCTCCCAGCCGGATAACGGCGAGCAGGCGCTGGAGATCGCGGAGACTATGGTGCGTTCCGGCGCAGTGGATATCATCATCGTGGACTCGGTAGCGGCCCTGGTTCCCAAGGCGGAGATCGAGGGCGATATGGGAGATTCCCATGTGGGCCTGCAGGCGCGGCTGATGTCCCAGGCTTTAAGAAAGCTGACGGCTGTTATCAGCAAGTCCAACTGTACCGTGATCTTCATCAACCAGCTGCGTGAGAAGGTGGGCGTTATGTTCGGCAGCCCGGAGGTTACCACCGGCGGCCGTGCACTGAAGTTCTATTCCTCTATCCGTATGGACGTGCGCCGCATCGAGACCCTGAAGCAGGGCGGCGAGATGGTGGGCAACCGTACCCGGATCCGTGTGGTGAAGAATAAGATCGCCCCGCCTTTTAAAGAAGCGGAATTTGATATCATGTTCGGCGAGGGTATCTCCCGGGAGGGCGATATTCTGGATCTGGCGGCCAATACCGGCGTCATCAACAAGAGCGGAGCCTGGTATGCCTACGAGGGCGACAAGATTGGACAGGGCCGTGAGAACGCCAAGCAGTTCCTGAAGCAGAATCCGGAGATCTGCCGCGAGGTGGAGGAGAAGGTCCGGGAGGGCTTCGGACTGGACGGAGCTATGACCGAGGAAGAGAAGGAAGAAAAGGCCAAGAAGGAAAAGAACGATGCAGCAGGAAAGAAAAACGCAGCTGAGTAATGATTTGAATAGGGCTAAACGCAGAGCGCTCCATATCCTGGAGCGCTCTGATCGTACAGAGCAGGAGTTACGTGACAAGCTTTCCAGAAACTATCTGCCGGAAATCGTGGACGCGGCAGTGGATTATGTGAAAAGCTATCATTATATCGACGACCACCGCTACGCTGTCAACTATCTGAACAGCAGAGGTAAAGTAAAGAGCAGCCGTCAGGTGGAGCAGGAGCTGCTGTATAAAAAAGGAATCTCCAAAGCCGTGCTGGAGGAAGCCCTTGAAGAAGCGGAGCCCCAGGACGAACGGGAGCAGATCCGCCGCTGGATGGAGAAGAAGCACATGGATCCGGCCAATGCGGCTCCGGAGGAAAAGAGACGGTTTTATCAGTTTCTGCTGCGGCGGGGCTTCCGCAGCTCCGATATCCTGGCAGAGCTGCGGGAGAGCTGACAATCCCGTTGGTATCCGAATGTGGTGTGGAATGGTAAACATGCATAATGTGGAGTGATCCGCAGGCGCAAAGCGTTAAATATGTGTTGAAAACAGCAATAAGAATACTAATATAACAGTTGAAAAGCATAATACAATCCGATATAATATAGAACTAGAACAAAACGAACGAATATAAACCAACGAAAAACCACAGAAAAACATTCGGAATATTACACGGGAGAGAATGATGAAAACGATATGGAAGAAGAAAAGTATATTTCTTCTGGCGCTTGCCGTCCTTCTGGTCAGTAAGCTGCCCAGGCCGTATCTGAGAGTAGCGGCTGAACAGGAAGAAATCAGTGCCGAGGAGACGGTCACAGAGCCGCTGGATGTGTCCTCTAAGGTTACGGAGGTGAAAATCTCTTATAAGTCCGGGGATTCATGGATAGAGATCACAGAAACCACCAAGGACATCCCTGCGGACGCAACACTGAAAATCTCTATGACATACGCTGAACACGATGTGGCTGAGGTAATAGCACACGGAAGGCAGCTTCAATACAAGTGCCCGGATTTTTTAAAGAATCTGCGGGTGGAACATAATGAGATAAAGGATAGTGAAAGTGGAATAATCGGAAGCTATGCGGCCGATGAAACCAACAGAAGAATCCTGCTGACCTTTGACGAGACGTTTCTGCAGCAGGAACAGGAAGGACATCACACGCTTTACGGATCATTCACCTTTTTTGCGGAAGCAGATCCGGAAAAGATAAAGGATAATTCTGATCAGGAACTGACAGCAGGCAGTGTGACCGTAAAGCTTCCCTTTGAAAAAGACAGTTCCGCCAGACTGGGAGAACTGAAGCTGGAGAAAACGTCCGGCAGCTTTGTTACAGATGGGACGGGGGCGTCCTATCTGGAATATACCTTAAAGGTGACCGCCGGTGATACGCCTATGCCTGAGGTAAAGGTAACGGATCAGTTTAAGGCAAACAGAGATTATATCGAAAGCTATGTCGGAGTGACGGGCACTTCGGCACCGGCAGGGACGGATCCGACAGCTTGTCCCCATGAGAAGGGAGTACAGGCAGGGGCTGGAAGCGTATATCTGGGCGCTGCCATTACGACAGAAAATCCCATTCCGGAAGCGGCAGGAAGCGCTTACACAGCTCCGGGCGTCCGGGTGTGGAACGTAGGAAATATGGCTGCACACGAAACCAGGGAGCTGGTTTACCGGGTGCGTCTGAAGGAGACCTATACAGGATCCTGGAACAAAGGGGAGATTCGGAATCAGGCGTCCTCCTATGCAAAAGGATATCCCCATGAAAGCAAAGAGACCAGCTTTGAGCCCCATGCGAATGTGACTACCAAAAAAACGGCCGGGATTTATGAGCCGGACGATACCGGGGGGGGGTATTATCACCTACCAGGTGACGCTCCATGCGGATGATACCAATACGTACGCTTTAAAAAATGTCAAGATAAACGACGCGCTGCAGGGATTCACAGAGGATAAATATCTGCCCTACCTGACGTATGAGGTCGGAAGCTTTGTATTGAAACGGAAGACAGCGGCCGGTACGGAGGAAGCAGTAACGATAGGAGCCAATCCACATGACGGAACGAATCCGGCAATTGTAGATAATGAGACAACAAAGGAAAAAAGATTTGATCTGTATATCGAGGAGATGGAGCCGGGAGAGACCCTGATCCTGACTTACCGCGTACATGTGGCTGCCGATATCTTTACAGTGGATAATCACGCAATCAAAATCAAGAATACTGCGGCAGCCTATTCCGACGATACCGGGGCTCTCGGAGCGCAGCAAATGTTTTCTTCCGAAAGCGCGGAAAACACCCTGGAAAAAAAGGTGTGGGATCGGAAGCTCCAGAGTGAGAAAACGGATGCGGAGCAGAACGTGGAGGTCGGCGCCGGGGCGACATTTTATCGATATCAGGAGGAAACGGCTTCCTGGCAGCCGGCTACAGCAGAGAACTCCTTTCCGGTACCGGCGGGCAGCTTTCCCTATCAGGTCGCAGTCAATGAGTCGGGAGGCTGGAATGTATCCTCTTCGATTTTTAAAGATAAACTGGAAAATCAGTTCCTGCTTTATACCGGCTATCTGAGAGTAGACTATTATACGGAAGGTATAACGGGTTCTCCGGCCAGCGACGCGGAGGCCATAGCCTCTTTAAAGGGAAAGCCGATAGCGAAGACCGTATGGGCTGATATTGACGGCAGGGGCAGCTTTGGATTCTCTCCGCAGCAACTGGGCTTTCCGACAGATCAGGCAGGAGCCTTTGTCTTAACGTATTACGCGAAGCCGAACGGGGTGGATACGATCACCCAGGTGGAAAGCGGTAATGCATTTACACTGGAAGGGCAGGTGTTCGGACCGGGCGGAGTAACGCTGAACCTGTCGGGCGTAACGGTAAGGACTACGACTGTGATACAGGGAGGGGGAGGACTGAAGGTTCAGAAATCCGGCTGGTATTATGATCCCCTCAGGCAGACCAGCGGCGAATGGCAGAACGGAAAGCTGTACTGGGTGGTTGACGTCACCGGCGTACTGAAAGAGGGAATGGAGTTCCGGGATGTGCCTTATGCGGGAAAAGGTTCCCTTCATTATGTGCGTGCAAGCTCTGTGGCCGGTCTTTATATGGGAAGCGTTCCGGAAGGGAAAGCTTTTACGGAATACTATGTATCGATAGAAGATTTGGAAGCAGATTCGGCAATGACAAAGCTTCAGGAGGGTACAGATTATTCATGGACTGTTGACAGCGCCCAATCGGGCGTGCTTACCATAAAGAAAGACCAGAATCCGGGAGAAGGCAGACATATTTATATGGTTCTCAGAACCAGTCTCCATTGGAATCGGAAGCCCAGGGAAAGTGCGCCTTATTATAATGAATTGTGGTTCAAGGATTTAGGCGCCGACCGTTTTACGAAGATAAATGAAGCTGTCTATCTGACAGGCGGAGCGGGAGCCAATTTTAAAGAGCTGGCCGGAGTATACGAATACGACGGCGCAAGCTGGAGCGACAGACAGTGTTATAACGGAAACTCACATACAAAGCTGGTGAAAGAAAAGATAACCAGTCCGGGAACCTATGTGGATTGGCGGATTAAAATCAATTTTGCCGGAGAACTGGAAGGAAGCGTCCAGGTGGAAGATCTGATCCCGGAAGGACTGGCTCCGGTCTATGTCAGATATTTCTGGATTCCACCTGAGATCTTCTCGAATCCTCCGCAGGTTCCGGCGATACCGGAGCTGGAGGGGAACGCAGCCTGGACGCGGATGGAGTTGACCGGGCGGATAGACGGCAGTGAGACAGGCGGCGTGAACAGGACCTGTATTTCGTATTTTAATTCAGATACAAGGCAGCTTCGCTTCTGCGTGGACAACCTTCAGAAGGGAGGCAGTAAAGGGGATCAGCGCTCGCTGGAAATCCAGGTGGTCACCAGGCTCAGCGATCCCGATATGCTGCTGGCTGCTGCGGCAGAGAAAAGCTACACGAATACCATTACGGTAAAGAACGCGTCACAGAAGATAATAAGCACTTCAGCTGCGGATGCGACCCTTGAGAAGCAAACCATCGTCAAGGAGATGAAAATGGTAAAGGACGGCAAGCTGCCGTTTGAGCTGATTGTGAACAGTCTGGGAGAGGATCTGGCAGGGGGAGCAGAAAAACTGACCCTGGTGGACGAAATGAAAGCGCCTCTGCAGTTTGACACAAAATCGCTGAAGATAGTGGACGCGGAGGGAAACCCGGTTACTTATCAATCGGAGATTCAGGATACAGCGTATGGACAGAAGCTGACGCTGATTGTCCCGAATAAGAAGAAACTGATTATCACCTACAGCGCCATCCTGAACAGCCCGCCGGAGACACCGATCTATGTGGAAAATGCGGCCTACTGGCTGGGACATAAGGAAAATAAGATCGTACTTAAAAAAGAGGATTTACGGTATGCCAGCAGCGCAACGGCCGGAACTTCACATACGCCAATACTTCGTGTCAGCAAGGCGGATAAAAACAATACGGCAACTGCGTTAAATGGCGCGAAGTTCCGTCTGCAGGAGGTTACCTGGGATTCCGCAGCCGGGCAGTGGACGGAAAAGGCAGGGGGAAGAGATCTTACAGGAATTACAGGAAGTACGGGGTATCCGGAAGGAATCTTCCCCTTCGGAAACAGCTCAGGAACAGCCCTGGCCTATAACACGGTGTACCGCCTGACGGAGACTCAGGCGCCGGAGGGATATATCCCGGATTCTCAGCCGCGATATTACGCGATTGCCCAAAAGGATGCCGCGACAGGAACCTATCCGGCAGAACTGGCAGAATGGAGCGGACGGGGCGTGACGATCTATTACTACAGTTCCACCTATGACGTAACGGTTTATAATAAAAAAGGCAGGCTGAGACTGGAAAAAACCTTCCAGAATGTGAACGGGGAGAAGGTTACCGGAGCAGGGATACCAGACGGCGTCTGGCAGTTTGGCCTGTATGCCTGCAGGTCAGATGGGACTTATGACAGCACAAGCTGCTTACAGAAACTGGAAATCATCTGTACAAGCGGAACGCTGGCTTACAGACTGGATGGAGTTTCGGTGGCAGAGCCGGAATTTACGCAGCTGTCTGCGGGGTCGCAGTATAGCGTGCTGGAGCTGGATAGAGACGGAAATCCCATAAGCACGACGGGAACGGTTGCTGCAATGAAAAATGGGCTGACCTACCGGGTGGACTATACAGGCGGAATCCGGGCGGTGACCATTCCGGCTGACGGAACAGAGGTTAAGGTGGAGATTACCAACCGTCAATATGTGAACATGGAGCCGGGAACGGGAATCTTCACAGAATCCAATCTGGTGTATGGAAGCCTTCTGGGT
>CAKRTY010000049.1 GCA_934402125.1 uncultured Anaerosacchariphilus sp.
CACATAGGCCGTCTGTCCCTCTTCCAGATTTACGACATCATATTCGTCCACCGAAGCGTCCACAATGAAATTATGGACATCCTGAATCTCGTAAATGGTGCCGCCGGCGAATACATTATCCTCTTCCACATTGAGGGCGGTAATTGTTCCGGACATGGAAGCGTAAACCGTACAATCCGCCAGCTGTTCTTCATAGTCCTCAACCTGATTCCGGGTGTCGTCCTCCGTCACCAGCTGATCCTGCAGCTTTGCCTTCTCGTAGGTTTTTTCTGCCTGCTCTACGGTGCTGTCATACTGATCCTGTACCTTCTCCTTCTCTGACTGGGCCTGCTCATAAGCGCTGTAGGCCTGGGAGGTATTATTTTTTGCCTGTTCATAAGCAGCCTGTGCCTCACTGACGGCTTTTTCCGCCGCCTCATAGGCAGTCTTCGCGTTGCTGTAGGTCTCATAAGCGCTGCTGCAGCTTTCCGGAAGGGAGCCGTTTACACTGCTTAAATATCCTTCCAGATCCGTAATGGTTACGCTGCTGTCCGCTGCCTGGATCGCGCTTTTTAAGGCTGCGGCCGCCTGCTGATACGCGGATTTCAGGCTTTCGGTGTCATACTGGGCTTTCACACGGTTCCAGGTGTCCAGAGCCTCCTGCTCCGCAGTCTGGGCGTCTCCATAGGCGCTCTTATACGCATCTCTGGTGTCTCTGGCGTCCTGCAGGGAATCCTCCGCATCCGACAGGGTATCCTGATACTGGGTCTCATAATTATCCAGGGCACTGAGCTGCTGATTGACCGAATCGTTGTTTTTCGCGTCTGCCAGGGATTTCTCGATATCCGAGGAATCAAAGGTACAGATGATATCGCCCTCCTGTACCTCGTCTCCTACCTCCACATAAACCTTTGTGACCTTGATATCCTTCAGCGTCGTACTGGCAGTCTTGCCATTGGCCGTGGCCAGGGTTCCGGTGACGCTGACGGAGTTGGTCAGATCCATTTTCTGGATCTGCGCCGTCTCCAGGGTCATGGCCTGCAGCTGAGGCTTATTCTTTTTGCCGCGCCAGATCACGCCTGCCACAAGGGCTCCAATCAAAACCAGAATCAAAAATACGGTCAAAACCTTCCACTTTTTCTTCCACAATCTCACACTTCGTCCTCCTTCATAAACTCCGGTCTGGCATTTATTGTAAAAAAAATTTGTGACTGTTTTTTGTATAAGCTGTGAGGAAATCGTGTGAATCCTGTGATTTTTCTGTGTTCACACCGAATTCTTCCGTGCATATCTATATAAAAAACCTGCGTACAGGAGAACCTATGGTTGAAAAAATTGTAATCGACGCCGGCCACGGTGGAAAAAACCCCGGCGCCGTCTATCAGGGACGCCGGGAGAGCGACGACGCCCTCCGCCTTGCCATGGCAGTGGGAAATATTCTGGAGGAAAATGGCTATGATGTTATCTATACCCGAACCACCGACGCTACCCAGTCCGTTGGTCAGAAGGCTGCCATCGCCAATGAAGAAGGTGCCGATCTTTTTCTTTCCATTCACCGCAACGCCGCCGACTATCCGGGCCAGTATGATGGAATCCAGACCCTGCTCTATGACGATTCCGGACTCAAAAAAAAGATAGCTGAGCGGATCAACGCCAATCTGGAGGCTCTGGGCTTTCGAAATATCGGCGTCGATATCCGGCCCAATCTGGTGGTTTTAAACAGCACCCGGATGCCTGCCCTTCTGGTTGAGGCCGGGTTTATCGACAGCGATAAGGACAATCAGCTTTTTGACAGCCGTTTCCAGGCTCTGGCCCAGGCCATTGCCGATGGGATCATGGAGACTCTGGAGGAATCCGCTGCCGCAGAGGAAGGCGTTTCCGCCGACTCGCTTTCTCCCGTAGCTTCCGTAAGCAGCCAGGCAGAAGATCCTTCCCTGCCTGATAAAGAGCTTTACCGGGTACAGGCAGGCGCCTACCGGGAGCGGGAATACGCGGAAAATCTTTTAAGTCTTCTGGAAAATGACGGCTTCCCCGCCTACATCATTTATCATGACGGCCTTTATAAGGTGCAGATCGGCGCCTACGCCCGGCTCAGCAACGCCATCGCCATGGAGCGGGAGGTACGGGAAAAGGGCTATAATACCTACATCACCACCTGCTGAAGAGGATTATAAAAAGGGAGCAGTTCCTGACTGCTCCCTTTTTCCTGTCAAATTTATCCGAGGATATAGCTTCCATCCAGGGCAAAGCCTGCCGCTCCTGCCTGCTCCGGCCGGGACAGGCGACTGTTCCGATCCAGATAGCAATGGGTATCCATGTGGCTGCTCCAGTTCAGCAGCACCAGCTTTCCCTCCAGCCCCAGAGGGGTGAATTCCCGAAGCAGACGTTCCAGTCTTTCCCGCTCCGGCTGTTTTTCTTCCCCTGTCACGTCCAGGATTACCGTAAACGTATCCTCATTTTTTCCGTACAGCCGCTGATAGATCTGAAGTGGCTCCTGATTTCGGCTCATCCAGTCATGCCATTTGAAATATTCCACCAGCACCGCTTCCCGGCCAGTGACAAATTTTAGCATTTCCAGAAGTACCCGGCCGGTTCCCCGGCCGCTTTCCAGCTCTCCCATCCGGCCCAGCAGAATCCGAAGCTGCTCCGGCGTATATTCCTGTCCGGCTGCCCGGTTTCCCGTCCATTCTGCGAAAACCGGGAGATTTTCCCGGGGCGTACTCTCGTAATCCAGATACTCCAAAAGCCGGTCCACCCGTTCCTCCAGATCCTCGTAGACGCTCTGAAAGCCGCACAGATAGCGTTCGAAGAAAGCGTTCCTTCCCTCTTCCTGATAGATTTCCGGCAGATATTCTACAAAGCTTCTCCAGGGGAATTCCACCCGGAAGCCTTCGATAGTAAAGGAGCTGTCGCTTCCCGCTCCCAGCACCCGGATCAGCACCCAGAGATACCGGCCCTGCAGCCCGTGAAGCAGCAGATCCGGCGTATTGACCCGGCGCACACTTTTCCAGTCCCCAAAAGCCTCCTCCGGCGCTCTGCCCTCTTTCCAGAGCTGTTCCACGGTCCCGGACAAATCCGTATCCGCGGCAGCCGCGAAAATTTCATATTTACAGTGATGGAAGCTTCCCTCCAGCACCAGCCGGTGCCAGGTTCCTTCCTGATCCATGGAATCATAGACCGGAGCCAGGTAGAGAAACGCTCCGCTTCCTTCTCCGGTCAGCCGGTACTCCTCCGTCAGCTTCATCCGGCGGGTTTTTCCTTCCTTCAGGCCCAGCCGGTAAAAATTCAGTTTTTTTCCAGTCTCCATCATAACCGGCATTCCTCCTCTTTCAGCAGAACTCGAAGTCTGATTCCTTTAGGTAAGCCAGCGCGTCCTCCCGGAGCAGCAGATCCCCCCGGTTGTTCTTCTCCGCGGCGCTGCCCGTCCGTTCCAGATGCAGCTCCCGGACTTTCTCCACGCCCTCCAGGTTTTCCAGGGCTGTATACAGCTTTCCATAGGAAATCACCGCTCCAAAGCTTTTTCCTCTGATTTCCTGCTGCAGACATTCCCGCACCGCTCTGCGGACGGCAGGCGTATCCTGTCTGAGCTTAATCCTGCCATACACTTCCACGCCCACATACCGGGGCGATACAATCCGTACCCTGGTGTTGATCAGGCGGAAGGACTCCAGATATTCCTCCAGAAGCTTCCGGTAAACCGGGCTCAGCTCGGGACACTTTTCCTCACTCCAGGGCTTTACTACGACAACTACCTCATTGCTTCCCGCTTCCTGCCGGTGCAGTTCCCCGTAAAGTTTTCCCGGAATCACATGCACCTTTTCCAGCATAAGCCCCGGCGTCCCGCCGATGATTTCTTCATAATCCCGCTCCGCCGCCAGCCGTCTCTGGGTAAATAATTCCTGCTCCAGCCGGGCCAGCATTTCCTTCAGGCTTTCCCTGGATCTGCCATTCTCGATAGCCAGCGGATTGTGTATCCTATACGGAAAGCTTTCTTCATTTTCAAAGGTACGAAGCTCTCCTGCCTGGACATTTCCGGCGCCGCACAGGGAGGTTACCAGCCCTGTCACGTAGATTTCCTGCTTCTGGCGCGGTACAGCTCCATGAATTCCATCTCCGAAGCGAATCATCTGCCGTTTCCGGTCATAGGTAAATACCTGCTCCTCATAGCCAGCCTCTTCCAGGTTCTCCCGGTGCTGATATAAGGCTGTTTCCCCGTCGCTTCCACAGATCAGCAGGGAAAATCTCCAGGCGTCCGGATAGTCAAACAGAAGCTCCTGCCCTGCACAGCCGTCTGTGACGCCGATACGAAGTCCTTCCAGCCGTTCTCCTTCTCTGCAGACAGTCCTTTGCTGCACCACCGGAAGCGGATTGACACAGACCAGTCCCAGCCTGGGCGAACAGTCGTAGGTGTTTTCCGTAAGCACGGCCCGGATATAGAAGGCCTCCGGCATATCCGGATCCGGGCGCAGAGGCTGCATACTTCCCGTAAGCTCTGGCCATACAAAGCCGCTCCGGAGAAATCCGCAGGTGTCGTCCTCAACCGGAATATCGATCCAGCCCTTTTCTGTAAAAATCTGCCATTTCAATACTGCCAGGCAAATCCGGCCGGAAAAGGGATTTCGTTTTTCATTTTTTTCTACACAGAGATAGAGCGCGTCTCCCTGCTGCAGAGCTTTCTCAAATCCAAAATAGACGGCCTGCTCTCCCCATTTTCCTGTAGGGAACATCTCCGCGTAATCCCCGTCCACTCCGGCAAAGGCCGTCAGATCCGCAAGCTCTCCTGCTTCTTCCCGCAAGAACGCCTGGAACCGGTTCGTCTCCACCCGGTAGTCCTCTTCTGTCTCAAAGGGAATCTCTCCTGCCAGCAACGCCGTCCCGCCGGGAATCACCTGTCCGGATCCGGCCGCCTCTGCCACCACATAGCCTCTGGCCGGGCAGGCTGCCTTGGGAAGAATACCCAGAAGCTTCAGGTATTTTTCCACATGGGCGTCCCCTGTGGCATTCATATAATAATCCAGCATATCGGTCAGCCATGCGTACAGCTCCAGTACGGTAATACCCGGATCATGGCTGTTGAAATCCGTCCACTCCGCTGTCATAGCCGGAATCCGGCTGACAGCCCTCTGTTTTATCTGCTCATAGGTCACCTGATCCAACTGGGGTACTTTTAACATGCGCTCACCTCGATATATACCATATGTTCACCGCTCACAGCCATTGCGAAGGGATCCTTGCGGTTTTCATAAAAGCTCTCGTCCACTGCGGTTTCCTTTCCGTCCACCAGAGCAGTCATCACCATTCTGGAAATGCCGGAATCCTCGATCCGGGTTCTTAAGAAAGCAGTCAGCTGGGCAGGCGTGGGCAGTTCTCCTATCTCCCAGCCATTTCCGGCCATACCGCCCTCCAGCGGATCCAGAAATGTCCGGATCAGATCCAGCGTCTTCTGCTGCAGCTCATAGGCCTGCTCCATGGATTCCCGCTCCAGCCATACCCGGACGTTCATTCGGATAAAGTGGGGCTGAATCAGAGTCAGCGTCTTTCCCGACGCCGTCAGCGCGCTGTCCACCAGCAGCCGCTCCCGAATCTGCCTTTTCACACTGGAAAATACATGGGCGCCCTTTTCATATTCCTCCACAAGAACCGCCACTGTCACACTGCCATATTCCCTGTTTCCCATAGAATCTGTATGGTTGCAGCAGCGGATTTTCCGGACGCCGTAGGCGGCCTGGGAAATGATGTCAAAAAAGTCTTTCTCTGTCACTGCCCGGCTCCGGGTGCGCAGCATTCCTGCCACCAGATCCATGGTTGTTTCCTCTGTATATCCGTCATAGCCTCCATAGGTAGGAAAGGGATTCGTTACCTCCGCCAGATAACGGATTGCGGTTCCCGGTACCCGGATGCGATCCGCCGGTACATTGGCCCTGCTGCCCCCATAATTACTGTGGGAGACCCGGATTTGCGGTCCCTCCTCCGAAACCGGATAATCGGCAAACGCGTGCTTCCGGAATTTCAGCTCGCCGGAAGCCATGTCCAGCTGGCAAATCCGCCCTCTCTCATAAATGGGATTGCCCGGCTTCCATTCCACATAAGCTCTTTCCTCTCCCTGCTGCTCCAGCACCTCCACCCTTGCCTTCAGCAGATTCTGCTGGGAGAGCTGGATCGTCACAGCGTCCTCCAGGCTGTCCAGATAAAATTCCTCCGTCACCGTATTCACATTGACTACCCGAACCATGTTGGGATAGATTCCCCGGATCAGCGGAAGCCCGTACTCCGGATTTTCCTTATTTTCATTGATAAACCGGATAAAATAACCCTCGTACCCGTAGAGTTTCTTCCGGACAGCATCCTGGGGAATCATCAGCAGCAGATTGCCGGATCCGCAGAAGCCCTCCGTATAATCCTCCGTCCGCACCGGCAGAAATCCCTGTTCCGTCAGGTATTCCGTCCGGAAACGGATCGGTCTGTCCCCGTAATTCTCAATATCAAAATACAGGCTGAGAGGCAGTCCCGCCATCGAGCGGTCAAAGCCCAGATACATGGTTCTTTGCCTGTTTTCTGTCTCGTAGAAGAGAAGCGTTCCGCCTCCGGCTTTAAGCTCCTCCGTAATATCCTGTTCCTCAAAGTTGTTGCAGGTCAGCACACAGTCCGGCTCCTTAGGCGCTTCCTTATAAGAATAAGAAAAGGTCGGCGCTGATATCACAGGGCATTTATAGACTGCGGGCATTTTATAGATATTCTCCGCCTGCAGCAATCTCACGCGGATCCGTCCTTCCCCGTTCTCCTCATAATCCGCCATATCCTCCGGGCAGAGAAACTCCAGGGTAACCGCCCCTTCTGTGGATCCGTTGAACATGGATCTCCGATGGGCTTCCCGGAACAGCGGCTTCCAGCCTGCGTAACTCCGGTATTCCCAGACCGTATCCTCCGCCAGAACCTCCGCAGCCCGGACACTTAAGGGCTTCTTGGGCTTCTTCATAATGGCCTTGTATTCCAGATCCAGCTCCGGCACCTCCGGCCGTTCCTCATGAAGCCGGTAGTCCAGACGGAAGGAAAGCTTTACCCGCGCCCCTCTTCTGCTTAAGACCTCCCCGTCCTCAAAAACAGTTTCATTGTACAGCCCGAGAGGTTTCCCAAAGGGATAAAAGCTTGTGCCAAACTCCGGATTTCCATTCAGCCGAATCTCCTCCGGTGCCTTTCCTTTCCGTCCCATGGATACGGAAATTCCCCGAAGATACAGCTTTGGCAGCTCCCCAAGACAGGTCAAGGCCAGATAATAGCCCTCCTTCTGACCCATGCGGATCTTCTGGGGAATATAATGCTCCATGCGAAGGCGCACCGCGTCTCCGTCCCGTTCTACCGTCTGGAAAATGCGCTCCTCCCCCTCCGGTTCCAGTATGGACCAGCAGAAATCCTGGGAGGTAACGGCTGTCAGCAGCTCTTCCCGGGCTTTATCCCCGGAGGTCTCCGCGTAAATACGTAAATCCAGCTCCGTTAGTCCGTCAAAGAGCTGTTCTAAGCACAGATACAGTCTGTGTCTGGTACTGTTGGTTCCCTCTGTCCCAAAAGCGGTGAAGGCTTCCTTCTCCCGGTATTCTTTTTTTACAATTTTCCCCAGTTCCCGGTCTGTGACTACGATTAGCTCCGGGTGTACGTCTGTCGCTGTAATCCCATGCTCTGCGGAATATACCAGCTCTTCTCCCTTATCCCCGGTGGCCAGCACCCGGGTTCCCCGGGGAATGGATACCAGGCCTTCATAGCCCTCCACCGGCCGGAACTGTACATAGCCCCTGGAAGCGCTGATGGGTTCTCTGATCAGTCCGTCAAACAGATTCAGATACTGGATTCTGTGCTTATCGATCACGCCCTGATACCGCTCCTCGCAGGAAGCAAGCATTTCGCTGCCAAGATCCGTCAGCACCGAACCGGCGTCCTTTCCCCCCGGCTCGTAGGCAAACTCCGGCACGTAGGAACGCATCAGCTTCTGCAGTTTTTCATTTGCGGAATATTTCTCCATGCTTTTTTCCTCCTCCGGCCCTTAAAACTCGCCGATTCCCTCCTCCAGATAGTAGGGAAATACCAGATTGTTGGGATTGTTGGTCGCCCTCACGTCATAGCTGATATTCAGATAAATCGTTCCGCCCGTCAGGTTTCTTCTGTCTACGGTCACATTTACATGCCGGATTCTCGGCTCATAGCGGGTCAGCGCGTCCTCCGCCTCCCGGATTAAGCCCGCCTCGAAGGCAGCGTCCGGCAAATCAAAGATATAATCCTGCAGATTGCAGCCGAAATCCGGAAGCATGGCCCGCTCCTTCAGTCTGGTCATCAGAATGATATAGATCGCCTGCCGGATATCCTCTTCCCCCTCTGCCATCCGGAATTTTCCTGTTACCGGATCCACCTTGGGTGGGAAAGCAAATCCCTTTCCCAGAAAAGCCCTTGAATCTTCCATGCCTGTCTCTCCCTTTCCCGCTGTGCTTCCTGCGTTCTGTCTCTTAATTAATCTGTACCATAGCTCCCTTTACGGCCACCGGACCGGAGGCCTGCAGGTTCATTTTTGCCTGGGCCTTCACATCTACCTGCGCCCCCTCTGCCTTCCAGGCGGAATTGGCCTTCATGCCAATCTCATTGTCCGCCGTCAGGGAGATCTTCTTTGCTTTCAGGCTGATCGTTCCTCCGTTTCCGTCCAGCGACAGCTCTACGCTCCCCGCCTTGATG
>CAKRTY010000050.1 GCA_934402125.1 uncultured Anaerosacchariphilus sp.
GGTTGTTCTTGAAGCCGATGAACTGCAGCGGTACGATGTCAGTTCCCTGATGGAGCAGCTGATAGAAGGAATGCTGTCCGTTGGTTCCCGGCTCACCGAAGATCACCGGTCCGGTTACATAGTTTACCGGCTCGCCGAAGCGGTTCACGGATTTTCCGTTGGACTCCATGTCTGCCTGCTGCAGATGTGCCGGGAAACGGCTCAGTGCCTGGGAATACGGCAGAACTGCAGTGCAGCCCATGCCCAGCACGTTGCGCTCATATACGCCAATCAGAGCGTCCAGCATAGCCGGGTTCTCCAGAAGGTTCTCCTTCTTTGCCAGAACATCCTCTGCGGCCGCGCCTGCCAGGAAACGGTCAAATACCGCGGGACCGAAGGCCAGGGATAATACAGCGCCGCCTACCGCGGAGGTAGAGGAATAACGGCCGCCGATGTAATCGTCCATGAAGAAGGCTGCCAGATAATCATCGCTCTTTGCCAGCGGGGAGGTCTCGCTGGTTACGGCTACCATATGCTTGGAAGCGTCCAGTCCTGCCTTTGTAAGGGCATCCTTTACGAAGGACTCGTTTGTCAGAGTCTCCAGGGTGGTGCCGGACTTGGATACCAGTACGAACAGAGAATGTGCCACGTCGATGGACGCCAGTACGGCTGCCGCGTCATCCGGATCTACATTGCTGATGAACTTCGCTTCCATCTTGAAGGTATCATGCTTCTTCGCCCAGTTCTCCAGCGCCAGATACATAGCGCGGGGGCCCAGGTCGCTGCCGCCGATACCGATCTGTACGACGGTAGTGAATTTCTCGCCTGCCGCGTTGGTAATCTCGCCTGCGTGTACTTTATTGGCAAATTCTGTTACCTTCTTCTGCTGCTCTACGTAAAACGCGCGCTTGTCCACGCCGTCCGCTACAACTGCGTCGCCCAGCTGTCCACGGGTCAGCTGATGCAGAACCAGGCGCTTCTCGCCGGTATTGATGACCTCGCCGTTATAGAGCGCCGCGAACTTCTCTGTCAGCTGCGCTTCCTTTGCCAGCTTTGCCAGTGCCTCCAGCAACTTTCCGTCCACTGCCTTTGCAGCATAGTTATATACCATGCCTTCTGCCATGGGCACACTGTATGTTTTGACACGCTCTGCTCCGTTTTCTCCGGACATAACCTCTGCCAGATTTACGCGTTCCGTGTCCTTCAGTTCCTGATAAGCTTTCAGGGTATCCAGATTCTTCCATTCTACCATTATAGATTTTTCCTCCATTTCTGTTATTCCGATACCATAACCTGTATGCAGAATAACCTGATTCACCCGCATTGTACCATATTTATATCTTGCGATCTACCCCTGCAAAAATTTTACACAAATTTTTTTCAATTTTTTTAAAATTTTACTGGACAAACCCGTTTACTTGTGCTATGATATCATTTGTTGACGGCAAGTCGCTAAAACGGCGTGTGGCTCAGCTTGGTAGAGCGCTACGTTCGGGACGTAGAGGTCGCAGGTTCAAATCCTGTCACGCCGACGAATGAAAAGGAATCCTTAAATTGGATTCCTTTTTTTATGTTCTTTTCTTCTTTTTCTTTTTCGCCAGTGGCCGAAACACGGTCACTCTGCCGATGAAGCACACAATCTGCACCATTATCACGCCGACGGCGATTCCGATGCTGTCGATGGCCACGTCCCGTTTGGACGGTCCGCGGCCTGCCACAAAGGACTGGTGATACTCGTCCAGGGCCGCAAAGCCCACGCAGAAGCCTCCGGCCAGAAGTAAAAGCCAGATTCCCCGCACACCGTATACATACAGTGGGAAAGACACGGAGACTGCCAGCAGAAAATATTCTGTCATATGGGCCAGCTTCCGCACCGGATGATGGATTCTCTCGATATAATGCGCCTCCTCCTGCGCGCTCCAGTGCAGCTCAAAGGCCTCGTTGGCCGTCTCCACGATAATTTCACTTACTTTGTAGCTCAGATTGCCCGACGTCGCTCCATCTTGGGCGGAAAAGCCATAGATCAGATACATCATAGCCAACGCCGGAAGGAAGGACAGGGGCTTTAAAATTCCTCTTAACAATGCTTTTATCATAACGGGGCTATCATAGCACCATTTTCCCGGGCTGTCCATGCAATAAACGGAAATTTAAAGAAACCCTAAGAATATTTAGTTGTCATTCACAATAACAACGGTTACGCCTCCCGCACCGCATCCTTCATGGACTTCACATATTCCCTCACCTTCGGCACACACTCGGTTCCATAGGCCGCGCAGATCTTCACAATGGCCGATCCTACAATAGCTCCGTCGGACTGGGACGCCATATTCTTCGCCTGCTCCGGTGTGGAGATGCCAAAGCCTACGGCGCAGGGAATGTCCTTCGTCTCCTTTACCAGCTTTACCATCGCTCCGATATCTGTGGTAATCTCCGCCCGGGTTCCGGTGACGCCTAAGGAAGATACGCAGTAGACGAAGCCGTTCGCCTCTTTCGCAATCATTTTGATACGCTCATGGGAAGTGGGGGCAATCAGAGAAATCAGGTCGAGACCATATTTCCTGCAGGGTCTGTCAAATTCTTCCTTTTCCTCAAAGGGCACATCCGGGAGAATCAGGCCGTTCATGCCGATTTCCGCCGCTTTACGAATAAAATCCTCGGTGCCCTTTCCGTAGGAAAATACCACGTTGGCGTAGGTCATAAATACCAGGGGAATATCGGTCTTTTTCCGAATCCGCTCCACCATGGCAAAGATCTTGTCCGTGGTGACGCCGCCCGCCAGAGCCCGCATATTGGCCGCCTGAATCACCGGGCCCTCGGCCGTGGGATCCGAGAACGGAATACCCAGTTCGATTAAGTCCGCTCCTGCCTCCTGGCAGGCGTACACCAGCTGCTCCGTCACCTCCAGCGAGGGATCGCCGCAGGTAATGAACGGGATAAATGCCTTTCCTTTCGCAAACGCGTCTGCAATTGTCTTACTCATGAAGATCCTCCCCTCTGTAGCGGGCGATTGCCGCACAGTCCTTATCTCCCCGGCCGGAAATCGTTACCACCAGGATCTGATCCTTTCCCATGGTGGGCGCCAGCTTTCTGGCGTAGGCCACCGCATGGGCGCTCTCGATGGCCGGAATGATCCCCTCGGTCCGGGACAGATATTCAAAAGCGTCCACAGCCTCGTCATCGGTCACCGGCACGTACTGAGCCCTGCCAATATCATAGAGATGCGCGTGCTCCGGCCCCACACCCGGATAATCCAGGCCGGCGGAAATGGAATATACCGGTGCAATCTGGCCGTATTCGTCCTGACAGAAATAAGATTTCATACCATGGAAGATTCCCAGCCGTCCCGTGGCAATGGTCGCCGCCGTCTCCGCTGTGTTGACGCCCCGTCCCGCCGCCTCGCAGCCGATCAGCCGGACCTCCGGGTTCTCGATGAAATGATAAAAGCTTCCGATGGCGTTGGAGCCGCCGCCCACGCAGGCCAGCACCGCGTCCGGCAGCCGTCCCTCTTTTTCCAGGATCTGCTGCTTCGTCTCTTTGGAAATGACCGCCTGGAAATCTCTTACAATCGTTGGGAACGGGTGGGGACCCATAACTGACCCCAGCACATAATGGGTGTCCGCGATCCGGTTCGTCCACTCCCGCATGGTTTCGGAAACCGCATCCTTTAAGGTGGCCGTTCCGCTGGTCACTGCATGCACCTTCGCGCCCAGAAGCCGCATCCGGTACACATTCAGGGCTTGCCGCTCCGTGTCCTCTTTTCCCATAAAAATCTCGCATTCCATATCCATCAGCGCCGCTGCAGTGGCGGTAGCCACGCCATGCTGGCCTGCGCCGGTCTCGGCGATAACGCGGGTTTTGCCCATTTTCTTCGCCAGCAGCACCTGCCCCAGCACGTTGTTGATCTTGTGGGCTCCGGTGTGGTTCAGATCCTCCCGCTTCAGATAAATCTTTGCTCCGCCCAGATCCTTCGTCATACGCTCCGCATAGTAAAGCCTGGAAGGCCGCCCTGCGTAATCGTTCAGAAGCTCTGTCAGCTCCCGGTTGAATTCCGGGTCGTCCTTATAATGATTATAGGCCTCTTCCAGCTCGATCACCGCATTCATCAGTGTTTCCGGAATGTACTGGCCTCCGTGGATTCCAAATCTTCCCTTTGACATATTGTTCCTCCTATATGTTGACTGCGCACTGCTTCTTACCAGCGCCACCGCCGCCTGTATCTTCGCCGGGTCTTTCCGTCCTTCCGTCTCCAGGCTGCTGCTTAAATCCACCGCCCAGGGCTTTACCCGGGAAATGGCCTCTGACAGGTTCGAGGCGCCAAGACCTCCCGCCAGGAAAAAGGGTCTTGTAAGCTCCGGTATCAGAGACCAGTCAAAACACTGGCCGGTTCCGCCGCTTCCCTGGTCGAGAAGCAGATAGTCGGCGCTGCTTTGCAAAGCCCGCTCCACGTCCCTCTCTGTGCGGATCGAAAAGGCCTGGATCAGCGGCTTATCCGTCTGCTGCCGCAATTCCCGGATATACGCCTCGTCCTCACTGCCGTGAAGCTGGGCCATCGCCAGCGTGCCATCGTTCAACAGTCCGGCCACCAGCTCTACGGATGCGTTTACAAAGACGCCCACGGCCTGTATCTGCTCCGCCAGCCCCTTTGCCAGCTCCCGTACCTGTCCGGCGCTCACATTCCGGCGGCTTTTCGGTACTTCGATGACAAAGCCTGCAAAATCCGGCCTGACTTCATTAACTGCCTTGATATCCTCTGGCCTGCTCAGGCCGCAGATTTTGATTTTTGTCATAAAGCGCCACCATTCAGCCTTTCCAATTCCGTCTTTTTATCTTTGCTCCGCATTAATGTCTCGCCGATTAATACCGCGTCCACCTGATGCTCCCGCAAAATGCTGATTTCCTCCGGTCCTTTGATACCGCTTTCGGATACGAAAAGCACCTCCCGTGGAGCCAGGCTTCGAAGTTTTATGCTATTCTGCATATCCACCTGAAAGGTCTTCAGATCCCGGTTGTTGACGCCGACGATCTTCGCGCCCATATCCAGCGCCATTTCCACCTCGGCCTCGTCATGGGCCTCCACCAGTGCGTCCAGTCCCAGACCTTCCGCCAGCTGTCGGTAGTCCCGAAGCTGTATCTGGTCAAGAATCGCGCAGATCAGCAGCACGGCAGACGCGCCCAGGGTCTTCGCCTGGTAAATCATGTATTCATCTACGGTAAAGTCTTTCCGCAGCACCGGAATCCCCACTGTATCCGTGATTTCCTTCAGATACCGGTCAGACCCTTGAAAATAAAAGGGCTCCGTCAGACAGGAGATGGCCGACGCTCCCGCTGCCTCATATTCCTTCGCAATCTCCAGATACGGGAAATCCGGGGCAATGAGCCCCTTGGAGGGGGACGCTTTTTTCACCTCGCAGATATAGGACATACCCGGGGCCGCCAGAGCTTCATAGAAGCGCCTGCCCGTCACTTTAAGGCTTTCTGCCTGCGCCCGCAGTTCCTCCGGGCTGCAACGCCGCTTTTCCTCTTCGATCCGTTCTCTGGTCTTTCCTGCAATTTCCTCTAAAATATTCATTCCGCGTTGCTTTCCTTTACAAATTCTTCCAGTTTCTTCTGAGCCGCGCCGCTGTCAATCAGCTCTTCCGCCATCCGCACTCCCTGTTCCATGGTCGCCGCTTTACCTGCGATATAGAGAGCCGCGCCTGCGTTCAGGCAGACTGCCTGACGCTTCGGACCTTTATCCGCGCCATTTAAAATTGCTTTTGTAATCTCCGCATTTTCCCGGGGCGTGCCGCCCTTCAATGCGTCCTTCTCACAGCGGGCGTAGCCGAACTGCTCCGGCGTGATTTCGTAGGATGTGAATTTACCGTCCCGAATCTCGCAGACTGAGGTAGGCGCGCACATGGAGATTTCGTCCAGCCTGTCCTGACCGTAGACCACCATGCCCTTCGTCACGCCCAGCTTTTCCATAACCTGGGCCAGCGGCTCCACCAGGCTGCCGTCAAAGACGCCCATCAGCTCCATATTGGCTCCTGCCGGATTGCTCAAGGGGCCCAGGATATTGAATACAGTACGGATACCCAGCTCTTTCCGGATGGGCGCCACATACTTCATGGCAATATGATAATTCTGGGCAAACAGGAAGCAGATGTTGATTTTCTTCAAAAGCTCCGCGCTCTTTTCCGGGGAAATGGTAATCTTCACGCCCAGGGCTTCCAGCACGTCCGCCGCGCCGGATTTGGAGGAAGCCGCCCGGTTGCCGTGCTTGGCTACGGGAACGCCCCCTGCCGCGATGACCATGGAGGCTGTAGTGGAGATATTGAAGGAATTGGAGCCGTCGCCGCCGGTTCCCACGATTTCCAGCACGTCCATGTCGTGAAGCAGCTTCACACAGTGGGCCCGCATGCCCGCCGCAGACGCGGTAATCTCATCAATGGTCTCGCCCTTCAGGGACAGGGCCGTCAGATAAGAGGCCATCTGTACCGGCGTCGCCTCGCCGCCCATGATTTCATTCATAACTGCCTCTGCCTCTTCATAAGTCAGATTTTCTTTCTTTGCCAGTTTTAAAATCGCTTCCTTAATCATCGTACTACCTCCATAAAATTTTCTATGATCTGCTTCCCATCCGGCGTCATCACCGATTCCGGATGAAACTGTACCCCGAAAATGGGGTATCCGGTATGCTCCACCGCCATGACCTCGCCGTCCTCGGAGCGGGCCGTCACCCGAAGCGCGCCCGGCAGGGTGTCCTCCACTGCTGCCAGGGAATGATACCGGGCCGCCGGGAAGGGATTCTCCATTCCCTGAAACAGCTGACTTTCTCCGGTCTTATAAATCTGCCTCTGCTTTCCGTGCATCAGTTCCTTTGCGTAGGAGACGGTTCCGCCGAAGGCCTCGCAGATGGCCTGATGTCCCAGGCAGACCCCCAGGATCGGAACTTTACCTGCGAAATGGCGGATAACCGGAATGCACACGCCTGCATCCGAGGGCTTGCCCGGGCCGGGAGAGAGTAAAATCGCTTCCGGCTTTAGGCTATCTATTTCCTCCACCGTGGCTTCATCATTCCGGATAACCCGGATATCCGGCTCCACGGAACCCACCAACTGATAGAGGTTATAGGAAAAGCTGTCGTAATTGTCGATTAAAAGTATCATTCCAGTCCCTCCTGTGCCTGTTCGATGGCCTGCACCACGGCTCTTGCCTTGTTGCAGCACTCCTCAAATTCCTTCTCCGGTACGCTGTCCGCCACGATGCCTGCGCCGGAGCGGATACAGATTTCCCCGTTTTTCTTATAGACCAGCCGGATGGCGATGCAGGTATCCAGATTTCCGGCGAAATCCAGATAGCCGATGGCTCCGCCATAGATCCCCCGCTTAGACTGCTCTAGCTCCCCGATGATCTGGCAGGCCCGGAATTTGGGAGCTCCGGACAGCGTGCCCGCCGGCAAAATGGCGTCTACCGCGTCTATGGCGTCCTTGTCGTCCCGGATAGTTCCGGTAACTGTGGAGCCTATATGCATCACATGGGAAAAATGCTCCACAGTCCTATATTTTTCTACTTTCACGGTTCCGATTTTACTGATTTTTCCGATGTCATTTCTTCCCAGATCCACCAGCATATTGTGTTCGGCCAGCTCCTTCTCATCTTTTAAAAGCTCATCCTCCAGCGCCCGATCCTCTTCCTTTGTCCGGCCTCTTGGGCGGGTGCCCGCCAGCGGGAAGGTGCTTAAGCGCCCGCCCTCCAGCTTCACCAGCGTCTCCGGGGACGCGCCCGCGATCTCAATGTCGTCGCTGGAGAAATAAAACATATAGGGCGAAGGATTGCTGGCCCGCAGCACCCGGTAGGTATCCAGGAGACTGCCCTTGGCCCTGGCCCGCATGGGATTGGACAGCACCACCTGGAAGATATCGCCTTCCCGGATATATTCCTTCGCTTTTTCTACCATCCGGCTGTAACGCTCCTTCGGGAATCTGGGCTGAAGCTCGGAGTTCAGAGTCAGGGGTGGAAGCTCCGGCTTTTCTCCCATCCGGATAAGCGCTGCCAGCTGTTCCAGCTTCTCCTCTGCCTCCCGGTAGGATTTCTCCGGGTTTTCCGTCCGCACGCCTGCGATCAGGAAAAGCTTCTGCCTGTAATGATCGAAGGCTATCACTTCATCGAAGAGCATCAAGTCCATATCCCGGAAATCCTGCTGCTCCGCAGCGGTAAGGTTCAGCTTCGGCTCGCTGTATTTGATGTAATCATAGGAGAAATACCCTACCAGGCCGCCGGTAAATGGCGAGAGTCCTTCCAGTACCGGGCTCTTATACTCCTTCAGAAGCTCCCGCAGGGCTTCGCCCGGGTGGGCGACCCTGCGCGTTTCCACGGTTTCGGACTCCCCTGCCCCGACCTTTGCCGTCCGCCGAATGCTCAACACCCCGTCCGTCAGATTCAGTTCCAGGGTGGGATGACATCCCAGAAAGGAATACCGGCCCCAACTTTCTGTCTGACTGGCACTCTCCAGCAGGTAACAGTGGCGGCTGGCTCCCCGTAGGGTTCTCAGCACCTCCACCGGCGTGTAACGATCCGCGTACAACTCCCGGCATACGGGGATTCTACGGTACTTTCCCGACGACGCTATCTTTTTTACTTCTTCAAGGCTTGGATACATCTTTTTTCCTCCTGTCGACAGATATTTGGAAATAAAAAATCCCTGACAGACTTTTACATCTGT
>CAKRTY010000051.1 GCA_934402125.1 uncultured Anaerosacchariphilus sp.
GTACTACGGCCGCTTCAACCAGGGCGTTGTCACTGTCAACCTGGTGGATATCGGACTTTCCGCCGGCGGCGACATGGACCGGTTCTGGGAAATCTTTGACGAGCGTATGGAGCTCTGCCACCGCGCCCTGCAGTGCCGTCATGAGCGTTTAAGCGGTACGGTGTCCGACGCGGCCCCGATTCTGTGGCAGCATGGCGCTCTCCTGCGTCTGGAGAAGGGCGAAACCATCGATAAATATCTCCACGGCGGATACTCCACCCTGTCCCTGGGCTACGCTGGTCTCTGGGAATGTGTATACAGCCTGAACGGCAAGAAGCTGACCGAGAAAGAAGGCGAAGAGCTGGGACTGGAAATCATGAAGAAGCTCAACGAGTACACCGCAAAATGGAAGGCTGCCGAAAATATCGACTACTCTCTCTATGGCACCCCGCTGGAGAGTACCACCTATAAGTTTTCCAAGTGCCTGCAGAAGCGTTTCGGCATCATAAAGGGCGTAACCGACCGTAACTACATCACCAACAGCTATCATGTACACGTTACGGAAAAAATTGACGCCTTTGACAAGCTGGCGCTGGAGGCCAAATTCCAGGCACTGTCACCGGGCGGCGCTATCTCCTATGTGGAGGTTCCGAACATGCAGAATAACCTGGAGGCTGTCCTGTCCGTCATGAAGTTTATCTACAACAACATCATGTACGCAGAACTGAATACCAAGAGTGATTACTGCCAGGTATGCGGCTATGACGGAGAGATTGAGATCAAGGAAGACGAGCACGGCAAGCTCATCTGGACCTGCCCCAACTGCGGCAACACCGACCAGAACAAGCTGAATGTGGCAAGACGTACCTGCGGCTACATCGGAACCCAGTTCTGGAACCAGGGAAGAACCCAGGAAATCAAGGAGCGTGTTCTTCATCTGTAGGAGTCTGAACTATGAATTACGCAACCATTAAGAAAAATGACATTGCCAACGGCCCCGGCGTCCGGGTATCCCTGTTTGTCAGCGGCTGCCGCCATCACTGCCGGAACTGCTTCAATCGGGAGGCCTGGGATTTTTCCTTCGGTCAGCCCTTTACCGAGGCCGTGATGGACGAGATTCTGGAGGCCGTGGCTCCCGATTATGTGGCCGGTCTGTCTTTTCTCGGAGGCGAACCCTTCGAACCGGAAAATCAGGAGGGTCTGCGGACCCTGGCCTGCCGGTTCAAGAAACGCTTTCCGGAAAAGAATCTCTGGTGCTACACCGGCTTTTCCTTTGAAAAGGATCTGCTGACCGGAGCAGTAGGCAACCCTGACACGGTCCGGGAGCTTCTCTCCTTCCTCGACGTCCTGGTGGACGGGAAATTCGTGGAGGAGGAAAAGGACGCCTCGCTCCTCTTCCGCGGCTCTGCCAATCAGAATATCATCGACGTTCCCGCTTCTCTGGAAGCCGGGCACATGGTTCTTCTGCCCGGCACATGGCAGCGGAAAATGGGAAATGGAAACATCCACGAGGACTGACCCCGTGGATGTTTTTTTCCTTCTGCGCTACGTATTTTAAACGTATTTCATCGGTTTTTGAATCTTTCGAACTGTACAAACCGCATATACAATAGAACTATCACGATGTATTCCAATGCATGACATCATTTGTACGGAGCGGCTTTTATGTATAACGAAAATTTCTGTATCAGAAGAATCAAGGAACTTATGAAAAGAAACGGCTATAATACGTATCATCTGTCCAAGCAGTCCGGCGTTTCTCTGTCCACCCTTTCTTCCATGTTCGAAAAAAATACCGAACCACGGGTAGAAACCCTTGAGAAAATCTGCGCCGCCTGCAACATTACGGTATCACAGTTTTTCGACCGTTCGTCCGCAGACCTGACAGCCAATCAGCGTCAGCTTTTCACGTCCTTCAATTCTCTGAATCCGGAACACCAGCGCATGGTGCTCTCCTTTTCCAGCTTTCTGGAGCATGAAGAAGAGCACGGAAGATAAGCCTTACAGCCAGCTTATATCCACTGCACGGTTTCCGTCAGTTCCTTTCTGGAAAAATGATTTGCCAGGGGCTTCGCATTTTCTGACGCGTAGCCCAGATCCAGCAGCATCAGAATCTCCTCCTCTTCCGGAAGTCCCAGATCCTTTTTCAGCTCCTCCGGGTTAAAATTATTCAGCCAGCAGCTGTCCACGCCTGCGTTGTACGCGCCCAGCATCAGATGGGTTGCCACAATCGCCGCGTCCTCAATTCCGGAATCCCGGCTTCCGCCCGGATAGGTAAATACCTCTCTGGTATTGAACGCAACCACCAGCACCGTAGGCGCCCCATAGCGGCAGGGCGTTGCCCGGTCAATCTTTTCCAATCCCTCTTCTGACTGCACCACATAGATTTTCTGCTCCTGCAGATTCTTCGCCGTGGGCGCTGTCCGTCCGGCCTCCAGAATAGCCTCCAGCTGCTCCTTCGTTACCTGCTTCTCACCGTAGCTTTTGCAGGAATAGCGGTTTTTAATGACTTCTGTAAATTCCATACCAGTTTCCTCCTGATTCATCTTCTCTGTATTCCATTTAGCAAATTTATTATAACATATCCTTCGGATATGCCGATCGCAAATTTTTCTATCTTTTTAACCCCCATAGGGGCTTACACCGTAAATTTTTCTGTGTTAGACTGGTTCATAGATGTTGGGGAAGCGATTCCCCCAAAACAGAAAGGAACAAGATAACATGAAAAAACGGAAAACCCCACTCTGCGCGCTGCTGACCTTAAGTATGCTTCTTGGTATGACAGGCTGCGGCTCCTCCGCACCCTCCGGTGATTCCGCTCCTGCGGCTACCGAGACCTCCCATGGCGCTGCCGAGTCTGAAGCCTCCACTTTGGTTTACGGATCCGGTGATTACACCCGTATTAACCCCGCCATGGACGAGCACTGTGAGATCAATGTGCTGCTGTTCGACGGTCTGACAGACCACGACGGCGACAACAACATTATCCCCAGACTGGCAAAGTCCTGGGAGTTTGATGAGGAAACAGACACTTATACTTTCCATCTGGAAGAGAATGTAAAATGGCATGACGGCGAGCCCTTTACCGCGGAAGACGTAAAGTTCACCATCGAAGCTATCATGGATCCCGAGAACGGCGCGGAGAACGCTCCCAACTACGAGGACGTGGAGGAAATCACCGTGGTAGATCCCTACACTGTTACTTTTAAGCTGGCTGAGCCCAACTACGCATTCCTGGAGTACATGACCATGGCAATCCTGCCCAAGCACCTGCTGGAGGGTGAAAATATGCAGGAATCCGACTTCTTCCAAAAGCCCGTCGGTACCGGTCCTTATATGCTCACCGAATGGGACGAAGGACAGGCTATTATCATGGATCGGAATCCGGACTATTTTGCAGGCCCGGCCAAGATTGACCGCATTGTCTTCAAGATTGTTCCCGATGATAACGCCAAGGCATTACAGCTACAGTCCGGCGAGCTGAATCTGTCCCAGGTTACCCCCAAGGACGCTGCCTTGTTTGAGAACGACGGCACTCATACCGTATACGATGAAACGACCTCCGACTACCGCGGTATTCTGTACAACTTTGGAAATGAGTACTGGCAGAAGAATGCAGACCTGATTCCCGCTATCAACTACGCCGTTGACCGTCAGGCTATCCTGGACGCGGTTGTACTTGGCTGCGGAGTGGTTGCGTACGGCCCCCTGCAGAGAAATATTTATGATTACGCGGATGTAGACCACTACGACTACAACCCCGCCAAGGCAGAAGAAATGCTGGAAAAGGCTGGCTGCACCAAGGATTCTGACGGATACTGGACCCGCAACGGCGAGCGTATCTCCTTTGTCATCAACGCGACACCCGGCGATCAGGTCCGTATCGATATGGCACAGGTGGTTGCCCAGCAGCTTCAGGCTATCGGCCTGGACGTCACAGCCAATGTTCCCGCCGGCGGTATCGACTGGGGCGGACAGCAGTGCTGTATCATCGGCTGGGGCTCTCCTTTCGACGCGGACGATCATACCTACAAGGTATTCGGCACAGACAAGGGCGCTAACTACTCCGGTTACTCCAACAAGCTGATTGACCAGTACCTGACAGAAGCGCGTCAGACAGACGACCCGGCAGAGCGCAAGGAAGCATACGCCAAGTTCCAGACAGAGCTTGCGAATACTCCCGCCTTCACCTTCTTCTGTTACGTTGACGCCATGTATGTGGCAGACAACAACATCAAGGGCATTTCCAGCGACACTGTCCTGGGACACCACGGTGTAGGTATCTTCTGGAATGTCTGCGACTGGACCATCGAATAAAATTTCCTTGTACAGGGGCTGGCAACAGCCCCTTACTTGCATGTCGAGAGGCAGAATCTCTTATGAACGAATTATTGACCATCAAAGACCTGCACGTTTCCATCGACAGCCCTCAGGGGAAGGTGGAAGCCGCGCGGGGCGTAAATTTGGAGCTGTATCCCGGCGAAGTTCTGGCTATCGTGGGAGAATCCGGCTGCGGAAAAAGCATCCTGTGCAAAAGCATGATGAAGCTGCTGCCCAAAAACGCCCGGATAGACGGGGGTTCTATTACCGTAAAAGGTACGGATATCACCCATTACCGGGAGAAAGATATGGCAAAGCTGCGGGGCAGGCTTTTTTCCATGGTTTTCCAGGATCCCATGACTTCCCTGGATCCCACTATGACCGTAGGCACCCAGATTGCGGAGGCTATCCTGATTCATAATCCCAAAATGCCCAAAGAAGAAGTCTATGCGAAGGTCATCGACCTTATGACCCTGGTTGGCATTCCCCATCCGAAGGAGCGCTATAAGCTCTACCCCTACAATTTTTCCGGCGGTATGCGGCAGCGTACAGTCATGGCTATCGCCCTGGCCGGAAATCCGAACATCCTGCTGGCAGACGAACCCACCACTGCCCTGGACGTCACGATCCAGGCGCAGATTCTGGATTTGCTAAAGGAAATCCAGCAAAAGCTGAATACTGCTACCATTCTGGTTTCCCATGACCTGGGCGTGGTCGCCAGAGCCGCTGACCGGGTCGCTATCATGTACGCCGGCCGAATCGTGGAAATCGGAACGGCAGAGGAGGTTTATTACGATCCCCGGCATCCCTATACCTGGGGACTCATGCGTTCCCTTCCGGCGCTGGCCCACGGAAAAAAGGAGCTGTATACCATTCCCGGTATGCCGCCCTCTCTCATCGCTCTCCCAAAAGGGGACGCCTTTGCCGGACGGAACGAATACGCGCTGGCCATCGATTATGAAGAGGCTCCGCCCATGTTCCGCATTACCGATACCCATTACGCGGCCACCTGGCTTCTGGATCCCAGGGCCCCGAAGATCGAAAGTCCGCTGAAAGGAGACTCCCATGTCTGAGCCTATCGTAACCGTCAGAAATCTGACCCATCATTTTAAGCTGACCCGGAAGCTCTCCATTAAAGCTGTGGATCACGTATCCTTCTCCATCGAAAAGGGAGAGATTTTCGGTCTGGTGGGCGAATCCGGCTCCGGGAAATCCACCGCCGCCCGGTGTATTATGAATATCTACAAGCCCGCAGAGGGCGAGATCTTCTTTGAAGGTATCCATACCACTGACCCCGCAGAGGCAAGAAAAAACCGGAAAACCCTGCAGACCCAGCGGCAGATCATTTTTCAGGACTCTGCCTCCAGTCTGAATCAGCGCATGACCGTACAGGAAATCATTGCCGAACCGATGAAAATCAACCATGTGAAGCCACCCAGGGGAACCTATCGGGCGGAAGCCGCGTTTCAGCTCAAATATGTAGGCCTCGATGAGAGCTTCCTGGATAAATATCCTTCTGAGATGTCCGGCGGCCAGCGGCAGCGGGTAGCCATTGCGCGGGCGCTCTCCATGGAACCGGATCTGCTGGTGGCAGACGAGCCCATCGCCTCTCTGGACGTGTCCATTCAGGCACAGATCGTAAACCTGTTCAAGCATCTGCAGAAGGAACACGGCTTTTCTATCCTGTTCATCGCCCATGATCTCTCCATGGTGGAATACCTGTGCGACCGGATTGGCGTCATGTACCGGGGCTGTCTGGTGGAGCTGGCCCCGACGGAAGAGCTGTTTCGCAATCCCCTGCACCCCTACACCCAGATGCTTCTGTCCGCGATTCCTTACCCGGATCCGATCCGGGAGCGGAACCGTCCCCGAATCAACACCGAGGAAATGGCATTTGACACCGACGGCGTCCTTAGGGAGATTACTCCCGGACATTATGTACTGCGAAAGGAGGAGGAAGCATGATTCACAAGCGCAATCGAATTGCTTATTACAGTAAAAAATTCCTGATTTTCTTCGTCAGTGTATTTCTGCTGTCCCTGTCTGTCTTCGTGATCTCAAGACTGACGCCCACCGATCCCCTGCAGGCCTATTACGGCGAGCGGACGGAAAAAATGAGTGTGGAGGAAAAGGAATGGGCGCGGGAAAAGCTGGGTCTCAATGACTCCATTCCCACCCAGTATATCCGCTGGCTGGGAAATGCCCTGAAGGGTGAGTTTGGCATTTCCTATAAATATAAGCAGCCGGTAACCCAGGTTATCGGGAAACGAATCAACAACACCCTGATTCTTGGGGGCACGGGCTTTATCCTGACCTTTGCAGGCTCTCTTCTGCTCGGTATCCTCTGCGCCTGGAAGGAGGACAGCTGGCTCGACCGGCTTCTATGTAAAATCGGAACCATTACCAGCTGTATCCCGGAGTTCTGGTTCGCGCTGGTTCTGATCCTGTTTTTCTGCGTCCAGCTTAAATGGCTTCCAAGCTCCGGCGCCTACTCCATGGGTATGGCATATAATCTGGGGGATCGAATCCTTCACCTGATTCTGCCCCTGTTTATCGTCATAATCGGCCACCTGTGGTACTACGCCTATATGATTCGCAATAAGCTTCTGGAGGAAATCCGGGCGGACTATGTGCTTCTGTGCAAGGCCAAGGGCTTAAGCAAGCGTCAGATCATGTTCCGGCACTGCGTACGCAACATTTTGCCAACCTATATCAGTATTATGGCAATCTCTGTTCCCCATATCCTGGGCGGCACCTATATCGTGGAAACGGTATTCTCCTATCCCGGTATCGGCACCCTGTCCTATGAATCTGCCAAATACGCGGATTACAACATGCTGATGATTCTCTGCATGATGACCGGCATTACCGTCATTTTCTGCAACATCATCGGCGGTATCATCAATGAGCAGATCGATCCCCGGGTGAAAGCCAATGAAATCAATGAACTGTCGGAGGTGACCAAAGCATGACACAAGACCCCTTTACCCTGGTGGGCATCCGTCCGGAAGAACCGCAGACGACGCCTTCTAAAAAGAAAACAGGCTTTCCCTTCCTGTCTGTCCTTGTCCTTCTGCTGATTGTGCTGGGCTGCGTCTTTGCCGGCGTCATCGCCCAAAAGGATCCGGCCTTTCTGGATCTGGCAAATTATTCCAAAGCTCCGGACAGGGAATTCCTGTTTGGTACGGATACCCTGGGCCGGGATATTTTTTCCTGTATCTGGTACGGCGGACGGGTTTCCCTGTTCATCGGTTTCCTGGCCACCGCCATTTCCACGGTTATTGCCATCGCATTTGGCGCCCTCAGCGGGGCTGCCTCCGATATGGCGGATACCTGCCTGATGCGTCTGACCGAAATCCTTCTGAGCGTCCCGGAGCTACTGCTCATTCTTTTCCTGCAGGCTATCTGGGGAACGCCCACGGTTCTGTCTATCTCCGTGATTATCGGTATTACCAGCTGGTTTTCCATCGCCAAGGTCGTCCGGACCGAGGTACGGCAGATCCGTAATTCCGAATATGTCATCGCTTCCCGGTGCATGGGCGGCAGCTTTCTGCATATCCTGTGGAAGCACCTCGCCCCCAATTTTCTCTCTGCCATCATGTTCATGGTCGTCATGAATGTCCGCGGAGCCATCGTTTCGGAATCTACGCTGAGCTTCATGGGTATGGGACTTCCCCTGGAGGTCATCTCCTGGGGCAGCATGCTGTCTCTCTCTGAACGGGCTCTGATGACGAAGGCCTGGTGGATGATTCTGATTCCCGGTCTGTTCCTGGTTACGCTGCTCATCTGCCTGACCAACATCGGAAACTGGCTCCGAAAAACAGCCAACCGGAAGGAAAGTAATCTGTAGCTATCTATGATAGTATCATTTTCCATAACAAGTCTGAAATAAATGGCTGAAAAAAGAACATGACGCTCAAAACAGATCCGCATATCCGATAAAAATCACTTAGTTTTGACTCCTTTAGCATTCTGCCGGTAAATAGCTGAGATATCTCCATCGAGAGGATTGTCAGCAATCCTGCCGTAAACGTGCTTTTTACACTTCGGAATTTCTTCCATAATGTGGGCAGGAAGAAACCAAAGGGAATAAATAATAATACATTCAGACAGGCGTTTGTGAACCTCACATGACTAAAGTCACGTGAGGTTCACATGCTCCTGTTCCTGTATTTTCAGTTTTGATAAAAGAACTTCTCCAACCGTAACTGCATCCTCCATAGTCAGATAGTGGTCGGCGCTTCTGCTAAGATAGAATTTCCCGGACGCTTCAAACTCTTCATCTGCAAACCATATCTTCAGCCAGACCGGATAATTTGGCAGAAAGTGAAATACTGCACACAGATCGGCATTGCTGTCTGC